>CAZEQL010000027.1:0-15660 GCA_964514415.1 uncultured Dehalococcoidales bacterium | reverse complement strand
CATTTAACATATCCATATTTTATATGGACTGTCGGATTTTTAACTGAACAATGCGTATCTGCTACCGAAAAAACTCCCAAAGCAGTCAGGCTAGCTCGGGTGTGAGTGTTTTAAGAAATCCAGAACAGCTTCAGTTATATAGAATGCCTTCTTGTCCTTTTCTCTCTTCTTAGCATTATAATTTAGCCGCAAGAGACAGGCAGGGCAGGAAGTTAGTATCTCTCTCGTTTTAACCTTATCCAGAAATCTAGCACCCACTTCTATAGAGAGTTGTCTGAATGTTGTGGCGATACCACCGCCTGCCCCACAGCAAAGATTGTGCTCCCTATTCTCATCCATCTCTACCCAATTTACTCCACATAGATTTAGCATCTCTCTGGGTTCATCATAAATGTGTTTTCCCATCACCCTGAATACACAGGGGTCGAAGTAAGTAGCTTCCGACTCCTTGTCTGGCGTTGCCTCTGGTGTCGCACCTCTTTCTTTCAACAATTCAGGTAGTATTTGAAGCAAGTTTAGCACTTCAAAATTATTCTCCCCTCCCGCCAACTCGGGGGTTAGGATATCAAAAGCGCGCTGGCAGCCAGGGCAATCAGTAATTATCCTCTTAATACCTAACTTCTTGAATCTCTCCCTACCTTTCTCAAAACTTTCCTGAGCCAGGTCCAGCCTGCCCAAATTATAGAAATAGTGCCCGCAGCAGCCCTCGTCCTGCAGCATCATAAAATCCACGCCTAATTCCTTAAGCACTAGATATGAGGATCGGGCAACTTGGGGAACTAGATAGCAGGGAACGCAACCCACAAAAAACAACGTATCTGATTCTCTTTTGGGGAATTCCTCCGGTAGCCACTCCCATCTTTTGGCCGGGTCGCCAAAGACAGTGTTACCGAGTTTTTTAATTCCTTCCATCACTTTATTTGGTGTTTCTAAAGGTCCTATCCCCTTCTTCACTAACTCAACTTGAGCTCTCCATATCACTCCTGAGATATCTATCTCCACAGGGCATTCCAGATTGCACCGCTCGCAATTCATGCAACTGTAGATGCTATCCACTATCTCAGGAGTAATCTCCTCTTGTTGAAATACCTTTCTGGCAGCTTGGAGTCTGTCTTTGGGGGAGAACATTTCCTTCTGAGTTGCTTCATAGGTTTGGCAAGCATCAAGGCAAGCATCACACTCAATACAGGAATCTATCTGGTCAATTGCCGCTGCTATTTCCATTACTCCCATTTCTGATTACCCTCCCACAAATTACTTTGACGCGAATATTCTGGGGAATCCCCTTTCCAGCGCAATTTAACACATAAAGGCGGAGAGAACAAAAAGGGAAGCCCTGTTGAGCTGGGGGCTGAAAGCATAAAACGTCTGTAATCTATTTAGCGGCTTTCAATTCCACAGGTTTGGTGTGGAGGAAAAAGGCACATATCGTAGCCGCGAGGGCAAATCCGATAAATATAGGGAATGCCGGAGCGTAGCTACCGGTAATATCGAAGATGTAACCTGTGAGCCAAGGACCTATTGCCCCTGTTACTCCTGTAGCGACGGTACATAGTCCCAGCAGTGTGCCTGTTGACTTCCGCCCAAATAAATCAGCGACCAACCCTGCGATGGACATAGGGAAGCCTCCCCAGAAGAAGCCATAAACTATCGCCCACGCACTGAACATGCCTACAGTGTTTATTTTGCTAAGCCAAAGTATGCAGAGTGCTATCCCGACGCCAGATGCCATTATGCAGTACCTCCTGCCCCAGCGGTCGCCAATCACTCCGAATCCCAGCATGCCCGCTATTGTTCCTAGTCCTATAAATCCCACCGCTGTAGCAGCAGCTTCTCTTGCAATACCTGTGTCTGTGGCAAGAGAATATACATGGTTTATTACTGACATCACGACAAAAACCAGTAAGGCATAAGTAGCCAATAATATCCAGAAACGAGGTATCTTCATCGCCTCCCTGGCAGTATATGTTACCTCTGTAGTAGTGGATGAATCTTCCTTTGGTGCTTCAATTGGTTTCTCCATCCCATCGGGGAGAAGCCCAATCTCCTCAGGGGAGCGACGTAAAACTATAGCAGCTATGGGAGTGCCAATGACTATAATTAATGCTGCACTTATGATAAAAGCCATCCTCCAACCATAGGAGATAACCCAGAGTTCTGAAAGTGGGTTCAGAATGAGGGTGCCTATTCCAAACCCTGCTGCGGCAATAGCCATAGATACACCTCGCCTCTTTACGAAGAATTTTGCTACTGTGGCAGTACCAGGAACATACATTGCCCCCACTCCAAAACCTACGAGAATGGAATAGCTTAGATAAAGTTGCCACCCCTGAGTGGTTTGGCTGGCGATTAATAATCCCACACCAAGTAATACGGCCCCTAGAGAGCAAACTTTTCTTGGTCCATAGCGGTCAGTCAATGTGCCCATAACAAAAGCGCCTATGCCATATACTATATGGAAAGCAGAGAACAAACCCGCTGTTAGACCTCTACCCCACTCGAATTCCAGACATAAAGGCTTGAGATATATCCCAAAAGATTGCCTGATTCCATAGGATAAGACCAACAAGAAAAAGACCGCTATAACAATCCACCACCCATAGTAAATCCCCTTCTTTTGCTTCGGCTCCATTTCTTTCCTCCTCCTTTGCTCCTTCTAATTAATCCTTTAGCAAATTATCTGGATGAGAGCTATTTAGAGAATCTAAGACAACTTCGCTTAAATATCGTATTTCCTTATTTCTACCCGTTTTCCTGGCAGCATAATTTAAACCAAAGAGGCAAAAAGAACAAGAGGTCACTATAGTGGACGCTGTAGTCTCATCGAGGAGATTGCCAGCCATTTTCAGTGCCATGTCCCTGAAATTGGAGATATTCCTTGCTCCACAGCAGGCAGCCATCTCACCGCTCCACTTCATCTCAGCTAGTTTAACACCACACAATCGTAGTGCCTCCCTTGGTTCGTCGCAAATACCCTCCAGCCGGCTCAAAAGACAGGGGTCTTGGTAAGCCATTTGTTGTCCATTCACCTTCAAGCTTTCCTTCCTCTTCGCTAACAAGTCAGGCAGCAATTGAGCTATATGAACAACCTCAAAATCCTTTTCTCCCAACAACCTGGGATACCAGCGTTCGAAAGTGTGGTAGCAACCAGCGCAGATAGTAATTATCTTTTTTATGCCTAAACGCTTAAACTTTTCGGCGTTTTCCTGGAACTTTTCCCGGGCTAAATCTATCGCTCCAATATTAAGAAGGTAATCCCCACAGCAACCCTCGTCCTGCAGCATCATAAAGTCCACGCCTAATTCCTTAAGCAGCAAATATGATGATGTCGCAGCCTGTGGAGCCAAAAAGCAAGCGGTACAGCCTACGTAAAGCAAGGTGTCTGATTCTCTTTTGGGGAATTCCTCCGGTAGCCAATCCCATCTTTTAGCCGGGTCGCCATTAACGGCGTTGCCCAATTTTTGAATTCCCTCTATTATGCGATTTGGCCTCTCCAGTGGCCCTATTCCTTGTCTCATTAAATGAGCCTGTGTCTTTCTTACTACTCCAGCGATTTCTACTCCTTGAGGGCACTCCATATGGCAGCGGGCGCATTTCAAGCAGCTATAGATGCTATCCACTGCCTCTGAGCTAACTTCGTCACCCTGGAGTATGCTTTTCGCTATCTGAAGCCTGCCCATAGGGGAAAATGCTTTATTCTGGGTTACCTGGTAGGTTTGACAAATATCGAGGCAAAGTCCACACTCATTACAGGTGTCTATTACCTTTAGTGCTTCCACTGTTTTCATTGTTTGGATTATACTATCAAGTAATGGCAATTGAGGCAATAGAGTGGCTTGGTAACAAGCTGAGAATACTGGACCAGAGTAAGCTTCCCCAGGAGCAAAGCTTTCTTGACCTGGATGACTATCGTGATGTAGTTTCAGCCATCGTGGAGATGAAAATTCGGGGGGCGCCAACCATAGGCGTTACTGCTGCTTATGGTATAGCTTTAGGAGCACAGGGCATAAAAACAGCAGATAAAGAGGATTTTCTCAGCGAGTTAAATCAAGTTATGCAAACTTTTGCTGCTGCCAGACCTACCGCGGTCAATCTTTTCTACGCCATCGATAGAATGAAAAAAGCCGTGGCTAAGGATAGCAATATCTCTCAAATAAAAAGCGCCCTCATTGAGGAAGCAAAACATGTCCATGAAGAAGAAATAGAATCCACCAGACGCCTCAGCCAGTCTGGTGCTGAACTCATTGAAGATGGTTTTACCATTCTTACTCACTGTAACGCCGGTCCCTTAGCCACGACTGGCTATGGCACTGCCCTGGGTGTTATTAAAGCTGCCCAAGAGCAGGGAAAGAAAATAAGTGTTATCGCCACAGAAACTCGCCCTCTTCTCCAGGGAGCCAGGCTCACCACCTGGGAGCTAAAGCAAATGGGTATCCCTGTAACTTTAATTACCGATTCCATGGCGGGATATTTTATGAGCCGGGGCAAAATCGATTGTGTCATTGTTGGTGCTGACAGGATTGCTGCCAATGGTGACGTCGCCAACAAAATTGGCACTTATACTGTGGCTGTTTTAGCTAAAGAAAATAATGTACTCTTCTATGTTGCTGCCCCCACCAGCACTGTTGACCTTTCCTTGGCTTCAGGAGCAGAAATCCCCATTGAGGAAAGGAATCCTGAAGAGGTAACTCACATTCAAGGAGTGCGTATTGCTCCGGAAGGGATAAAAGCAGCCAACCCTGCCTTCGATGTCACCCCCCATAATTATATATCTGCCATCATTACCGAAAAGGGTATAATAGAGGAGCCTTATAAAAAAGGGCTTGAACAGATAGCTACCTGAAGTAGGCTAAGGGTATTTAAAAATGTAATTACCCAATTTATTGGGTGATTGTGCCTGATGAATCAGGCAGCTACGAAAATTTAGGGGCGAAGGACTTCCAAAATACCCTAAATTTGAACGGGAAATCAAAATTAAACAGCATCTAGTCTCATAAGGAGGTGATGAAATGCCCGCATATGAATTTTGGTGTCCCAAATGCAAGAAGGAGTTTGAGGTCAAAAGGCCAATGGCTGACTTCGACAAGCCGGCTTCCTGCCCTGATTGTGGCGCCGAAGGTGAAAGGCTGATGTCCAACTTTGCCTCAACAGCCGGGTTCGGCCTTAAAGTACCAGAAAAGCCGCCCTTCAGAAAAAAGGGCAGTAAGAGAAAATAGTAGGATTTTGTAGTTTTGCGCATGATTTTGTATGAAATTCCTCCCCTGGAGGGAGAGACTAAAAAGGTAACCCTCGTCCACCACACTCTTCATCTGGCGAGGGATATGAGGTGATGAATATGGAACTTTCACCGCTGGCAAAGGAAAAGTTGGCTAAGATTGGTGCCTTATCATCAGAGGAAAAGGACAGAATGAAACAATCCGGGGAGCTGGATTTTATACTCTCGGAATATTTCACAGGTGACCTGAGTTCAGAGGATTTGTGGATGAAGCTGAAGACACTTAAAGAACAGAGTGGTGAGCCTATCGTAAGGCAAGCACAGAGCATGTTGGTGGATACGCTTCGTTTGCGAATGAGCCAGATGGATTTTGAGCAGCGCAGCAAAGCTATTTTAGCTCTGGAGACGGTAAAAACCGAAGGGAAATACTCCGCATTGGAAGTAGTTCTAAATTCTATTGAAGCCCTGCGTCAGAAATACACCCAAACGAAAGAGCAGGCATTCCAACAACTCAAAACTGGTATGGAAAAGCAGATTCAAGCAGTAGCTGAGCAGGCAATAAGGCAGGGCATGAAGATTGATATGGAAAGCTCACTGGAAGCCAACATCAAAAACAGCCCGCAATGGAAAGGATTTATCTCGGAGCACGAGAAAACCTCCGAGGAGATGTTCAATGGTTATATATCCAGGCTGCGAGAGCTTATCTAAGTCAGGTAAACCAAACCTGGAAACTGAAGAATGAATAGCAAATCCCAACGGTGGCAGCATCTCGGCGGTAAGCTCCGAGAACTTGGCGCAGAGACATTAAGCAACGGTGGCGATCTTACCTATTCAGCAATAAATTCCTATTAGTGCTGGTCTATGGAAGCTGCTTCAATCTCTTGCTCAACTTTTCTTTTGGCTTCCTCCAATAACTCTTTTGCCTTCCTTCTTGCTTCATGGGATTGCTGGATAAGCGAAGCGATTTCCTGCTGGATTTCGCTGGGTAAAATTGGAACAACAAGTCCTTTTAACGTCTCCTGATTTAACCTTTGTTGAACACTGCCCCTACTATTTCTTATCATTAAACAAACACCTACTGGGCTACCAAGAAATAGAGCAAGGTAATGAGAATTTAGTTTTTCTTGGTCGAATCTTAATCTAATGAGATTATCACTTATTGTCCCATCCTCACATTCTTTGGGTATCCTTGCTGACAGTCCAATGGTTCCAACTCTTGTTACCACTACGTCTCCCTCTCTCGCCTTCTTACTTTCAATTTGGTTTTTGGAGCCAATGTGAACCAAAGCGTCTGTACTAATAGATCCCTTTTTAATGTCTACTCCCCTAATGTAAGGCTTCCCTTCTGACCTCTCTACGTATTCCTCAGAATACTGACCTGTTGTCACGTTAATAAAGCCAATTTTGCCTATAGGTCTTGCTCCGAAATTCTTAACCAAATGCTCTTCTATGGAATCATAAACTGGCTGGAAATATTCGGCATCTATACGACGGAGCCCAAATGCTTTGGAAAGATTAGCAGTGTAGGAAAGCTCATACTTTGGTTTGAAGTCCTTTAGCCCCAGTTCTTCTAGGAGCAGATTTTCAGCTTCGGAGTAAAGAGATTTGGAGTTTTCTAATTCTGCTAGATACTGACTAACCAAATTATCGATAGTAAGCCGCAAAGTATTAGACGATGGCAAAACTACAAGAATGTTCTTAAGGTCATTTATACCAACATTCCTCTGCCGTATTCCTAGAGCACTTCTTTCTGACTGCATTCGAGCAATCTCTGTACTCAAATAAGCAAAGAGGTAATATGGGCTTATTTTCGCGCTGATTTTTACCACACGCTGATTGAATGCAAGATTTCTATCATTAGGGATCTTTATCAAATTACATTTGCCAACGTCTGGCGGGTCGCCGGTCATGGTCATGAGTATATCTAGGCTCTCTATTTTCTTACAATCAAATTTCTCAAATTCTGCTCTGGACAGTTTAATCCAATCTTCAACATCTGTTTTGTTTGTAACATCGCCTATTCTAGCCACGGGGATGTCAAAATCTTCACCCATTTCCTTGCTTGAGTAAGCCGGGCCTGTAGCAATGCTTGCAATATTCCTTAAGCGAACGACGTTTTTTATCACCGAAAGTCTGTTTTTTGCTTCCATGTATTCCGGCTGGTAATAATCTGCGTCCAGCCGACAAGTGCCTTCAACTTGTGATAACTTTACAACACTTACCACCGCCATATTATTCTCTAACCCCTCCAAAAATCAGAATCATGTTCTTTGGCAAACTTAACAAATGCCTGTGCTATCTCGTCTAAGTCGTGGTCTATTACCGGGTGTCCATATTCGTCCATTAGAGGCTCACCACTTAAGTCCCTTTCGTATCTGTATTCTCCGCTGTTGTCCTTGACCGGCTTCTCGTTTACGGCAAAGAATATGGGGTAATCTATTTCTTTTAGGACCTTACCTTCGAGCCAGAATTCCTTAAACTGCTCTATTATTTTTTCTTCATTCAAAACTAAGCAAACCTGTCCGCCTAATGTCCTCTCAGATATTTGACGATACAGTTTCTTTATTTTGTTCCTGATAGTTTTTATCTCTCTTTGTGTACCTCTTTTTTCTTCTGGCGAGTTTGGCATTTCAGATTCTTTTTCCTTCAAAATTCGCTGCCACTCCTGTAACTCAGCAATCAAAGTCTTGAGGGGCTTCAATCTTTTTGTCTCAACTTCTTCTGGTTCCTCGCCCTCTATCTCCTCCCGTGCCGCATCCTCCAAGAATTCTTCAGCAGTCTCAAAATAAGCTTCAATAAAAGACCCTAGTTCCTCTGATAATTCTTCTTCATTGACCTCTGAGTCCCAGTCTATGTCTCGGTGTTTATCCTTTAATTCTTGTATAAAATCTTCACATTCGCCCTCATATTTCGCTTTTATCTTCTGGATTCGTTGTCTCTCTTCATCTTTATACTTCTGTAAAAACAAAACACTTGTTTTTGTCCCGGTATGGGGCTTAAAAGTATTGCCGTGTAAGCCAACAACCGCCAAGATTCGAGCTTCATCGATAACAAACCTGCGTATATACTCTGCATTGGTATTGTTTAATAAGCCCTGAGGTAAAACGATAGCCATTCTGCCGCCAGGTTTTATGAACTGCAGGGAACGTTCTAGAAATAGAATATGCCTTCCTGTCTTATCGATAAACCTACCATTCTGTTCCATCAAATGGTAATATCTAACAACTTCTCTTATATCAGTTTTCTTAACCGTCCCTGCGAAAGGTGGATTAGTCATAAGGACATCAAAGTCGAGGTATAGAAACTTATCTTGGTTTTCTCTATCCCTCTCCGGCTCCTCAAGGAACCTCAAAAGTCTTGGCCTGAGTCCCGCCTTGCTCTCATCATTCCAGGTTTGTGGAGCTAATGAGTTGTCTTTATATACATGAGATTTGCCATCCCCAACTATCAGATTGATGGCTTTCGCAATCATCACTGGTTTCTTCGAGAAATCAATCCCTATGATGTTGTTTTGGGCAAAGTTTCTTGCCGAGGGTGGGAGCTCTTTCCCAGTAATCACCCCACCAGCGATTGACATAACCGAATGCAAAAGAAAGCCCGCTGAGCCACAGGCAGGGTCTATGACAAATTCGTCTGCCTTAGGATTCAACATTTTTACAACCATATCTTCGATGGGTCTTGGCGTGAAGAATTGACCTTCTTTCTTTTTTGAAACTTGGGGTATCAGATACTCAAAAGCTTCATCAATTACCCGAAGGTTTGAATTGAATAGTTTTACTTTCCCCAGAAAGGATACGCAGACCTTTAGGTGTTCATCTCTTAATTCTACCTTGTCAGTGGGCTCAAATACTCCTGACCATATGTGCTTTGCACCTTCTAATAGATTGGTAATGGCTGTCTTTACTTGTCTAGGGCTTCTATCACCAACAAAGAATTCCAACTGGTAACTTGGATTATTGATACCACTCCACTCGTCATATAGCTTGGCGTAAATTAGTTTGAAAATCTCCTCAAAGGGGTCAACTCCTGCATTGCCTAAAACAAGCTCTTCCAGGTCTAGAATAATCTTCTTCAGGGTCGTCTTGCCTTGCCTTAGTTCGTCATGCTCTTCTAGCCATTTTAGTGTCCATCTTTCAGTTAAAATGTCTCTCAGAGTTTCCGATACTTTAGGAATGCGTGGAATTTCCACAAAAATATTTGGCTCCTCTCGATGGAGCCTTATCATCTCATTTCCGTTAGACCATACACCGATGGGCGCACCTTCTGCATTACAGTAACTTTTAAGCTGCTCTAGCCCATCGGTTCTTCTTGGCCTTTTCACTTCAAAAATGATATAAGGATTGGTTAAATCATCGTGTAAAATAACAATATCAGCTAACCCAGAATCACGAGAACCAAAATATATGACCCTCTCAACATCAATTCGGCCTTTATAGCCATACTCTGTAAGTAACCGGTAAACCCAGAGTTGCCTTACGACCTCCTCTGGCTTTGCTACCTTGTATTTATCCTTAATCTGACATTTGATGAAGAATTTCCCTTCACTGCTCATTATTAGACTTTCAACCTTGTCTAGTTCTTCATTGCTGAATAGGGAAAGGCCATGTTTTACCTCAGCCCCTTTGAAAATAGAATCCAAAGCTCGTACCCTAGTCTCTATCTGATCCTTCATGGTTGCTCCTTCACCTCTGACTTTTTAGATGACCTCTTTTTAGCAGTTTTATTTTTAGGCACTTCACTAGCCGAATATTCGCCTAAGCCCTCAGAAATTAGGTTAGCCACGTATTCCTGAATAGAGGTATCTTTGTATACACACTTAACCTTCAACTTCTTATAGAGGTCTTCATCTACCCTTATGTGTAGCTGTTTTGCCTTTTTGCCCATTTCTCCGATATGGTTGCAATATACCTTGGTATAAATATACCAAGGTATAGCGGGGGATGTCAATAGTTTTTGCGGGGAAATCTAAATTTTTAACTTTTTCCAACCTAGTTGGCACTTAGTTATTGCTGCTATAAAATATCACAGAGAAGGAAAAATTCATGGATTGAAGAGAAACCCTGGCGATGTGGGCAAAGCTAGGGATGGATGATAAAGAAATTAAATGCAACTGTGTATGGTAAAGAATCAATTTTCCTGCTTGTAATGCAACCCGCTATCCATTATAATCAATATGACCGTAATGACCATGGGAGATAAAAATGCTTAAGAAAACTTCGGCACAAAAGGCGAGGCAAAGATTTGGTGAGTTGATGGATGAGGTTCGTCTCAAAGGAGACAGGTACATTATCGAGAGAGGGAATAGACCCATGGTAGCGGTGATACCCGTAGAAGAATATCTTTCCTGGGAGAAGGTTAGAGAAAAGCTTTACGAGAGGATTAAGCAAATAAGAGAAAGAAATCAAAGTGTAGGCTCAGAGGTGCTGGAGAGCGAAATCAGGGAAGCGGTAGAAGCAGCAAGGCAGGTCTAATCAGAGAGTATTTCGTATGCTCAAAGTTGTTTTGGACGCTAATATATTTGTCAGCGCCCTGATAAATCCCCATGGTAAACCAGCCCAAATCCTGGATTATGTTTTTGAAAACCGGATTCGCCTCTTTATTTCACTGCCCATTGTTGAAGAGCTGGAGCGAGTTCTCAGTTATCCAAAGTTGGCAAATAGGCACAGATTAGAGGGAGAGGAGTTGAAGGAATTCGTCTCCTACCTGTTAAGTATTACATCTCTAGTTAAGGAAGAGCCAGTCATTGAGGCGATATTGGATGACCCTTCGGATAATAAATACCTATCCTGTGCCATCAACGCAAAGGCAGATTTCATCGTTTCTGGAGATGTGCACTTGCTGAATTTGGGCGAATATGAAGGAACTCAAATCATCACTCCTGCTCAGCTTCTGGAGATAATGAAAAGGGAGAGACGTATTTAAAGCTTCAAAGAGTAATTAAAACAATGTGGGCAAAGCCAGGGATGGATTACAAGAGGATTAAATGCAACTGTGTATGGTAAAAGCAGTATTATAGACCATATAATATACTGAAAAGTGATTAAAAGAAGTTATACTGCTTGAGCCTGAGCTAATCAAGCCTCGAAGAAAGTAAAGAGGCAGTTTAGGCGCTTTTTGCTGACCCGAAACATGAGCAATAGGAGTAATCGGAAATGAAAATTACAAGACAAGAAACACTTTATGAGGGGAAGTACTTAAGGATGGTGAAGAAATACTTTGAAACATCCGCAGGTGAAAGCAATTGGGAAACGATCGAGAGAAAGAATGTACACGGCAAAGGGGCTGTAGTGATAATCGCTTTGACCAAAGAAAAGGAAATGATTCTGGAAAGAAATTGGAGAGCTCCTCTGGAGTCTTTCGTTATTCAGTTCCCTGCCGGCCTTTGCGATAAAGAGGGAGAGAGTGAGGAGGAAACTGCCAGAAGGGAGCTTTTAGAAGAAACTGGCTATAGGGCGGAAAAACTCATTCCTGTTATCCCAGCACCACTATGTCCGGCTTTAACGCCTACAAGAGCTACTCATTTCTTTGCTCCTAAGACAGAGTTCGTAGGAAGGGAGAGTAAAGAGATGGATGAAACAATTGAGGTTTTAAAAGTCCCGATTGAAAAATTGGATACTTTCTTGCTGAATCTTCCCAGGGATACAGAACTGGATCTCAGGGTTCCAGGCATCCTCTGGGTCTTGGAAAGAGAAAGATTAATTTAATATAAAGCTGTGGTGGCTAAATTATACGTTTCCTTATATCATAATATCACCTGTAAAATTAAAGATAGAGGAGAATCTGATGGCTGAAGCAAAAATAGGGATTATCGGTGGGAGTGGGCTTTATAACATGGAAGGCATGACTGAAGTAGAGGAAGTAAACATAAGCACGCCTTTCGGTGAGCCCAGCGATGCTATCATTCTGGGTAACCTCGAGGGGGTGAGAGTCGCCTTTCTCCCCAGGCATGGTAAAGGGCATAGAATAAGCCCTGGCGAACTTCCAGCTAGAGCTAACATTTATGCCTTGAAGTCTCTGGGGGTGGAAAGGATTATCTCCGTTAGCGCCGCAGGCAGCTTTAAGGAGGATATCCAACCCCTGGATTTGATCGTCCCTGACCAAATTATAGATTGCACCAGGGGCAGAGATAGCACTTTCTTCACCGGTGGGATTGTGGGACATATCGCCTTCGCTGAGCCTTTTTGTCCTGTTTTAAGTCAGGTTTTATTTGAGGCAGCCAGGAAGGTGGGAGCCAGGGTGCACAAAGGCGGCATCTACCTGGCTATGGAGGGACCTCACTTTTCCACCAAAGCTGAGTCACAGCTTTATCGCAGTTGGGGTGCTGATGTCGTAGGCATGACGGCTATACCCGAGGCTAAACTGGCCAGGGAGGCTGAGATATGCTACGCCACACTTGCCTTTGTTACCGACTATGATTGCTGGCATCCCAGCCATGAATCGGTGACCACAGAAATGATTTTAACCAACCTGCAGAAAGGCGCTGATACCGCCAAGAAAATCCTAAAGCTGGCGATTCCTTCCATACCCCAGAATCGGGATTGCGCTTGTGCCACTGCTCTTGAGGATGCTATTGCTACCTCACCAGATTACGTGTCGGCTAAAGCGAAGAAGGATTTGGACCTGCTCATTGGAAAATATTTAAGTAAATGAGACCGTTTAAAAATGTAGTTGCCCAATTTATTGGGCGATAAGGGCCTGATAAATCAGGCAACTACGTGATAGATGGGATTGGAAAAGATTGCCACGTTCCGCTCGCAATGACATAATAGGGAAAATGCCAGTAAAGGTTGAGTTCGGTTGTTTGCCTACAGCCATTGGCAGCATGCCACATACCGATGCCGAAGAGGCTTGCTCCATCGTTATGCAATACCTCCCCTCTATCCCTGCCTGGCCTCAATTGCCCAACCGCTCCCTTAAAGAAAGTATATATATCCAGTTCAGCGAGGGATTGCCTGGAGCAGTGGTAAATGGGGATAAAATTCACATTGAGCCACTGGAGACCTTCGGGAATGAACTGGAGCAAATCTATACTGATTGTGAGGAAGATAACCCCACCAAATATAGCACTTCCGCCGAATACGCTGCTGGATTTCACTCTTTTTTAGCCCAAACTAGGAAACCAGAAATGGTCAAAGGCCAGATAATAGGTCCTGTTACCTGGGGGCTCACAGTTACTGACCAGGATGGTCGGGCTATCCTCTATGATGAGACTCTAGCTGAGGCTATGGCAAAGTTTTTGCGATTAAAAGCTTCCTGGCAAGAAAATGCTCTAAGGGAAATATCGCCCAACACCATCATCTTTGTTGATGAGCCATATCTGACCTCTCTGGGCTCAGCCTTTGTTGCTGTTCCTAATGAGAAGGTAATCGCCTTATTAGAGGAGGTATTTAAGGGAATTAAAGGGTTAAAAGGAGTGCATTGTTGTGGCAATACCGATTGGTCAGTGCTTTTAGGCACTACAATTGATATCCTTAGCTTCGATGCTTATAACTATGCCTTGTCTCTCAGTCTCTATTCTGATGAAGTAAAAGCCTTCCTTGTTCGCGGAGGTACCATTGCCTGGGGGATTGTGCCCACCAATGAAGAAGCTTTAGCCAAGGAATCCTTGTCCAGCCTTTATGACCGTCTGGGTGAAGTTATGGCCCCCTTTACCAGAAACGGCATTAAGTTTAAGCAAATTGTAGAGCAGGGGTTAATAACCCCTTCATGTGGGCTGGCGAACTTATCGCTGGAGGCAGCAAGTCGGGCTTTGGAATTAACTGCTGGGCTATCCCATAATTTAAGGAAGCGATATGCTGTATAATAGGAAGTTGTTTTGTCACCCTGAGCAATAGCGAAGGGGCTAGATTTCTCGTGGAGTTTATCCTGGTGAGCCGAAGCTCTGAGTCCTGACGGGAGGAAGGAACTGAAGAGGAGATTCTTCGGTCGTTCCTCTCGTTCAGAATGATGAGGAGGGAAGGGCTCAGAATGGCAGGGAACAGGAGCACAGAATGATAGGTTGTTGTTAAAGCTATATATTAGGAGCGGGAGAAAATGGAGTGTCAGCTTGAAGTTAACAAGGCCAGATGTAATTGTACTTATGAGCCTTGTTCCAGAAAAGGGAAATGCTGTGAGTGCATTCGCTATCATTGGGAACGTGGTGAACTCCCTGCCTGTTTATTCCCTCCTGAAGTAGAAAAGACCTATGACCGTTCGGTGAAAAGATTTATCTCTATCTACAGTAAGAAGCTATGAATAAAGCTAAAAAAGTGGCTGCCCTGAAACAGCGGCGGCGACGTAAGAAGCTCGAGGAAAAGAAGAAGACTCAAGCCTTAATCAAGGAGTAGTGGCAAGAGTTCTCCTGCTAACCGGCAAGCCGGGGACGGGTAAAACTGCCCTCATCTGCGAAGCTATAGCCAAAACAAAAGTCAAAAGTGGCGGTTTTTACACTGAGGAGATACGAGCTGGCGGTATACGGCAAGGATTCAAAATTACCACTCTCGATGGCCAGGAGGCAATCCTGGCGCATATCAACATCTCCAGCCCATACAGGGTAAGCAAATACAAAGTTGACATAAATACTCTGAATAGAATTGGTGTCTCTGCCCTGTGCCAAGCATTGAACGAAGATAATTTAATAGTCATTGACGAGATTGGCAAAATGGAGCTTCTGTCACCCCAATTTAAAGAAGTTGTGTTGCAAGCGTTAGGAAGCGGCAAAAGGGTTCTGGGCACTATTATGCTTGGTCCTCATCCTTTCGCTGATGAAATCAAACGCCATCATGAAGTAAAAACACTCTTGGTAATCAGGAACAACCGTAATGAAGTGCTGGGAGAGATTTTAAACTGGTTAGGAGAAACAGCATAATCAAACGCGTATAGACTGGAATCAGAAGTTAGATTCTAATCCCTAAATACTAAACAATGTCAAAATCCAAAACTACGTGAATAGTATATGTGCCCATATCTGGTGCTTCAGACAGCAAATGAGAGGCAGGGCAGGATTATCTTTATGACAATTGGCAGAGAACGAGCAGTCTATTCTAATTGAAAGAGAGATGGTGACAGTGTAGAATGATTAACAGTCAGAGGTATCTACATCAAGAGCTTTTACAGGAGGATTGGGACATAACCCTTGGAGCCATCCGCTCAGGGAGGTAAGCCCTTTGGTGAAGAATGGCCCACCTCATAACATAATACCTGCAGAACCTTAGGAGGCAACATTTGGCTGAGAATGACGATTTACTGAAGACCATGAGTGAGGTTATGCGCACGAAATCGAAGGGCGGTGAGTTTCGTATAACCGAGAGATACTTCTCTAACGACGAGGCTCTCCTCTCTATAGGGATTGCCAATATCCACCCGATCGTGCCCGACATTGAAGCTAATAAAGCCAAGATGTTGCGCTCATTGGAGATATTTAAAGAAAAGGGGGTAAACTGGGCTATCTTTCCCGAACTTTGCCT
>CAZEQL010000026.1:2227-16307 GCA_964514415.1 uncultured Dehalococcoidales bacterium | reverse complement strand
CTTTTTGCACAATCATAGCACTGATAAATACATAATCAGCCCATTTAATGTTTTCATCAGTTAAGGTTGTTGTGTTCATGTCTACAAGCTTTTTCTCCCACTCATTAGGAAGCATGGCAGCTACAGTCAGTAATCCCAAAGGAGGGAAAGCCGCCTTTTTTGAAATGAATTTTAAAGCGTACTTAAAACTCCAGAAAGTGTCCGGGTATTGTGGATAAACAAGAAGTATTCTCAAATTATGCTTCCTTCATGATTAAAGACTGGGTGCAAAAAGCTAAGTAAGCAACACTACCAGACAGGTCCATTATTGTCAATATCTGGTTGGAGGTCAAATAACCAAAACCAGGCATTACTAGTCTCAACGCTCTAGTTCATCAAGTTAATTCTAGAATTGCGTCCCCCCTTTAAGCCGCTTCCTATCTATCTTCCCTGAGCCAGTCTTGGGTATGCTGTCCACGAATTTGATCCTTTTGGGCAACTTAAAGTCAGCTAAGTTCTGACAACAAAAACTGACTATTTCCCCTGCAGTAGTACTTTGCCCCTCCCTAGATACTATAAAAGCTGTAGGAATCTGCGCACCCTGCGCATCTTTAACCCCCACATAGGCTGTTTCAGCCACACTAGGGTGACTTAAAAGCACATCCTCAACCTCCCAGGGGGAAATCTTTAGCCCCGATGGAGTCACTATTATAAATGATTTTTTCTCCACATATTCAACGTAGCCATCTTCATCCATTCTGATCAAATCCCCGGTATAAAACCAACCATCTTTAAGAACTTGGGCCGTAAGGTCTGGCGCCTTATAGTATCCTTTCATCATCCAAGGGACTTTAAAAACAGCTTCTCCTATCTCACCCGTAGTAACTTCCTTACCACTATCATCTACTATCTTAACTTCACAAATCGGCTTGCCTACCATCCCTAGTTTATGGTTATCAATGGTGCTCATTGAAACAACTGAAAGCTCCGAAAGACCATATGTCTCACAGAAAGTTAAATTGAACTTATCCTCCAGCGCCTTCATAAAGCGAGGAGATGATTTCGCCCCGGCGCTAGAGGCTACCCTCAATGAACCAATGTCATAGTTTTTAATGACCTCATCACGCAACATAGCTAAAGCGTTATGCACCGCTGGGACTCCGAAAATAATGCTTCCTCTCTCCTTCTCTACAGCTTCCAAAACAGCTCTGGGGGTAAATTGAGGGATAATTACCACAGTGGCCCCTTTTATAATAGAACCCAAAAGGACTTCGCTCAATCCAAAAAGATAGAAGAAGGGAACCGTATCTATAACTACATCCTCTCTGCCTCGTCCTATACCCGCGGAAACTATGTCGGGAGTCCCCATAAGGGAAGCATGAGTATGTACCACACCCTTTTGCTTCCCCAAGACACCAGAAGTATATATAATGGAAGCCTCATCCTTATCATCTATATCAACATCAGGCACTACGGCAGTACTGCCAGTTACCATTGCTTTATAGAAATCCCCATCAACCTCCAGAACCTGCTTTAGCAAGGGGATGCTGGGCAAAACAGCAGCAAGCATCTGAGAAAATTTCTTCTCAGTTATGAGGATTTTGGCATCGGAATCACGCAATAAAGAATCAAGCTCAGGTGCTTTGAACATAGACCCTAGAAGCACGGCTACGCCACCGGCCTTAATAACTCCGAAATAATTGACAACCCATTCAGGGTTAGGAGACATTAAAATAGCTATGTGGTTACCTTTCTCCATCCCCAGTTTCATTAGCGCATTAGCTACCCTGTTAGAAGCTTCTTCCAACTCTCCATAGGTAACCCTTTGAGAATCAAGAACAAGAGCCGCTTTTTGCGGCTCTTGACTGGCAGTTATCTCCAGCATTTGTTTTAGATTCACATTATCTCCTCATGGAGTAATTGAACATTGGCTTACCCTATTGACAAACTTCCCTGCTTTGTATAGTATAACGTAAAGCTAGGTATTATGCTATAAAACATTCTTTTGCTCAGGTTTATTTAAAATTATCCTCAAAGTGAAGTAACTATGCATCTGTTAATACCAACAAATTGGGATACGGATTTAATAACACCCCTGAGCCAGATTAAAGACGATATCCAAATATTTGGAGTTTTGCCTACCTCAATACTGGGTAGTGGGATGTTAGGTCCCGATATTGACCAAATGACGACGAAGCAAGCCGAGGAATATATCAACTTTGCTCATTCCGCAGGCTTAACCTTTAATTACCTTCTCAACGCTCCTTGCACGGGTAACATGGAGTGGCATGAAGATACTCATCGAGAATTACTCCAACACCTGGAATGGCTCAGTAATGCCAATGTAGATTGTGTTACAGTGGCTATCCCATATTTGATAGAGCTTATAAAACGTCGGTTCCCCCATCTTAAAGTGGAAGTGTCAACCATAGCTCATGTGGACAGCGTAGCCCGGGCTAAGTTTTTTGAATCCCTGGGGGCTGACTCTATTATCTTGCACTCTAACATAAACCGAGATTTCAAAATACTCAAGGCTATTAGAAGTGCTGTAAACTGTGAGCTCGGTGTATTGGCAAACAGCATTTGCCTCTACCAGTGTCCCTATGAATACTATCATAATAACACCTTGGCACATGCTACTCAAAATCGGAATTCGCTTAATGGCTACTATATGGATTACTGTGTAGTTCGTTGCACTTTAGACAGGCTTAGTGACACCTCCCAACTTATTAAATCTCGCTGGATAAGACCTGAAGACCTGCCTATTTACCAGGAAATAGGCATTGATTTCTTCAAAATCGGCGGCAGAGCAATGCCTACAGAGTGGATCATAAATACCACCACGGCATATTCATCACTTCATTACCAGGGGAACCTGTATGATATTTTAACTGTCCTTGCCCCAAAAACTGAATTTGTTAATCTTGGTTCACACAACACGCAAATTGCTACAGCAGTTCCGCCATCCAATGTCTACATTGACAACCAGGCTTTAGAGGGTTTTATCGATTTCTTTAAGAAGCAGGATTGCCTATCTGGGTGCAGCCAGTGCAACTATTGTCAAAAAGTAGCTGACAAAGTGGTGCAAATTGATCACCAGAAAACAGACAAGTATGTATCCATGCTCAGAAATTTCCTGAATAATCTGACTAGCAGTAGGATATTCTCATCTGTGCCCACACGATTGTGAAAAATGTCGAGGCGGATGGTTAAGTATACATCCCGCCGTCTATAGTAATAACTTGACCTGTGATATAGCTAGCTTTATCGGTGGCTAAGAAGGCTACGAGTTCAGCTACATCCTCAGGCTTGCCAAAGCGTTGCAGTGGAATCATTGCCAGAATACCTTCCTTCCTTTCAGAGGGCAGCTTATCCGTCATCCCGGTAACAATAAAGCCTGGAGCTACAGCATTCACAGTGATATTGCGCGAACCCATCTCACGAGCTATGCTTTTGGTAAATGCAATTATCCCTCCCTTGGAGGCAGCATAATTAGCTTGTCCGACATTACCCATCAATCCCGCTATGGAGGCAATGCTAATAACCCGTCCCCACCCTTGTTTTACCATAAAACGCAGGGCAAACTTGGTACATAAATAAGCTCCCCGCAAATTTGTATTGATTACATCATCCCAAGCGCTATCAGACATCCTTAGCAGTAGAGTATCCCTGTTAATTCCAGCATTGTTTACCAAAATATCAACCTCACCCCACCTATCGATTACCTCCTGCACCATAGCTTTCACAGCATCACCATCGCGGACATCAGCTTCAACCGACATAGCTTCTCCACCTTGATGGATTATAGTCTCTACGACATTATCAGCATCAGCCTTATTATCAGCCTCAATTGCTACATAATTAATCGCCACCTTAGAGCCCAGGCTGGAAAGCTTCAAAGCAATGGCTCTGCCCATACCTCGAGAAGCCCCTGTTACCAGCGATACTTTACCTTCTAATTCCATTTTACCTCCGGTGTTGTTTCGTCGCCGCGACTTCCGGCAATGACACTACAATATTACTTGCTGCACCTCTTAAGAACTAAGCAACAGTTTTCTCCTCCCAAGCCAAAGCTATCCTTCAAACAGACATTCACCTCTGCTTGGCGAGCTACATTGGGAATATAATCCAAGTCGCACTCTGGATCAGGGGTTTCATAATTTATGGTGGGATGAATAATCCCTTTATTCATAACCAATATTGCTGCTATAGTTTCAATAGCACCACCTGCACTTATTGTGTGACCAATCATAGACTTAGTGGAACTTATAGGAATTTTGTAAGCGTTTTCTCCAAACACCATTTTTATAGCTTTAGTTTCGCAGGCATCGTTCAACTTGGTGCTGGTGCCATGGGCGTTGACATAATCAACCTCCCCAGGTTTTACTCCAGCCTTTTCCAGAGCTGTCTTCATAGCATAAGCCTCCATCTCGGGGACAGGCGCAGTTGAATCATAGGCATCAAAAGACCATCCTGCGCCGGCAACTTCAGCTAAAATAAGCGCACCTCGCCTTTTGGCATGTTCATAGCTTTCCAAAACAAATAGTCCAGACCCTTCACCATAAACGAAACCATTACGATTGAGGTCGAAGGGACGGCAAGCTTTAGCCGGGTCTAATTCGTGAGAAAGCGCTCCTAAAATATCTATCCCAGCTACGCTAACTGGTTCCAAACTAGCATCTGAGCCACCGGCTATCATCACATCAGCATAGCCTAGGCGTATGAAATTCGAAGCTGCACCTATAGCATCAGCACCGCTGGCGCAAAGACTATTCACAGTAGAGTTAGGCCCCTTAGCACCCAACAGCATCCCCACCTGCATCGACGCCGCACTGGGGCTCGACTTGGTGATGAAAAGGGGATCGGCTCTCCTGGGCCCCCGCTTCTGAAATAGTTCAGCCCCTTTAACGATGTAGCCATTCTCTAGCATGGTAGAAATGATAACACCTACCCGCCCAGGGTCCTCCTGAGTCATGTCCAGATTAGCTGATTGCGTTGCTTCTTTAGCAGCAGCAATGGCAAAATGAATAGTCCTTGAGGTACGGTCAACTACCTTTAAGTCCATATACTTTGTGGGATCAAAACCATCCACCTCAGCATCTACCTTCACCCGAAAATTACTAGTATCAAAACGGGTAATAAGTCCAATCCCCGATTTTCCCGCAACCAATCCTGACCAAAACTCCTCTACATTCAAGCCTAGAGGATTAATAGTGCCCATTCCAGTAACCACAACCCGGGGCAACATATTCATCAATTTTTCTCCTTGGAGATTATTTCAACAAGCGTCACTATTAGCCCTCCTTTGACATAGCGAAAGGTGCTATAGAGGTACCTCCATCAACAATAACCGTCTGCCCCCTAATCATAAAGGCTTCTTCGCTGCAGAGAAAAGCCACTACGCTGGCAACGTCTTCAGGCGTTACCATCCTCCCCGCTGGTGTTGCTTGGCTCATATTGCTCAACAAACCTTCCTTGATATAAAATTTAACCGCCTCCGTCTCTACAAAAGAGGCACACACAGCATTAACGCAAATGCCTTTGGGAGCCAATTCTATTGATAAATAGCGAGTTACAGCTTCCAGGGTAGCTTTGGATATACCAACAATGGCATATGTAGGCCACACAAGGAATGAACCTAGACTGGAAATGCTCACTATTTTACCGCCTCTGCCCTCCATTAGCTTAACTGCCCGCTGGGCACAAAACAGGGCAGCTTTAGCATTGATATCCATAGTCCAATCCCAGGCTTTGACATCCACATCCATTGCAGCGCGCCCTACACCCGAGGCAGCATTGTTGATGAGAATATCAAGGTGTCCGAACTTACTGGCAATTGTATCAAACATTTCGTTAACCTTTGACGGGTCTCCCACATTGGCCCGGATAACCTCGGTTTTCACTCCCATCGCTTCAATATCTCTGGCTGTCTGCTCGGCAGATTCACGGCGGCGAAAGAAATTAACAATGATATCAGCACCTTCAGAAGCAAGCTGCAAAGCAATGGCTCTACCAATACCCCGACCACTGCCAGTGACCAAAGCCAATTTACCTTTGAGAGACATGATTAAGCTTTCTCCTTTTCCGCCACATGACTCTCGACATAGGCAACAAAGTCGCCAAAGTTTTGAAATTTCTGAGCTTCCTCATCAGGGATCTCGATATTAAAGGCTTCTTCCACTGCCACCAACGCCTGCACCATATCCAAGGAATCCGCTTTGATGTCTTTGAAAGTGCTTTCGCGAGTAACAATGCCTTTTTCAACATGAGTAATGTTAGCCACAATATCCCTTATTTGTTCTTCGATAGACATTTTATACCTCCTTTATAATTTGTTCTCCTTCTGGAATTTTGCTAACTCTGACTTTAGACAGCCAACGATGTTAGCTTTTACCGCCTTCTTAGCACTTGCTACGCCGTGAACTATTTGTGGTGCCCGACTAGCTCCATGGGCTATCCTGACAACGCCGTCAACCCCCCATAAAATGCCCCCACCTTGTTCCTCGCCTTCGTAAGACATTTTAGCTACGGGAAATAATCCACTAAACAATAACCTGGCAATGCCACTCAATGGGGGAAACCTTCTCAGCTTCTTCTTTGTCCAATTCAACGCATGTTCCCCCATACTTTCATAAAACTTAAAGACCACGTTGCCCACAAATCCATCACAGACAATGACATTAACTCGCCCACTCAAGATATCATTGCCCTCTATGTTGCCAACAAAATTCAACCCACTGTTCTTAAGCAGGGGATAAGCTTCTCGCACGGCTTCGTTCCCCTTGCTCTCCTCAACACCGGTACTTAGTAACCCCACAGTGGGGTTAGCGACATTGAGTAACTTTTCAGCGAAGATAGAGCCAGCAAGAGCGAAGGTTAAAAGATGATATGGCTTACAGTCAACATTGGCCCCCATGTCCATCATTAAGGTGTTTGGGGCAAAGCTGCCAAGAGGTCCACCAATCGCCGGTCGCTCCACCCCCTCCACCATACCCAGATACCGAATAGCGCTAGCAACTACCGCTCCTGAAGATCCAGCACCAACCAGAGCGTCTGCTTCACCTGATTTTACCATCTTTGTTGCTACAACTATAGAAGAATTGGGTTTGCGGTAAATTGCTAAAGCAGGCGACTCACCCTCTTTAATAACTTCGCTAGCTTCAACACAACGAATAGGCAATTTATTAGAATTTTTGTACCGGGCTAATTCCTCCTCCAATATGTTCATGGGACCAACTAAAATAATTTCCACATCGCCTTTTTGCGCCGCCAAAACCGCCCCCTTGACTATCTCCCCGGGAGCGAAATCTCCACCCATAGCATCGAGTGCCACCCTTACCTTGCTATCTTGCACCATGCTTTCCTATCTATTTAGAAAGTTTGACCGTCGCCTCGCCTACCACTATCTCCTCATTCTTGTCATTACGGCACTCAACACTACAGTTGGCATATGATACATTATCTTTGTCCTCAATAGAATTGATTTTACTACTGACTGTCACGGTCTCACCAGGACGTGCTGGAGCTTTAAATCGTACTGAAAGCCTGCCTCCAGAAAACCAACTTTTGCCAAAGGCTTGCGCCATCGCCTCTGATACATAAGCCAAAATAAGCATACCATGAGCAATGGTGCCACCAAGAGGCGTTTGGGCAGCGAAGGACTCATCTATGTGAATTGGATTAAAATCACCCGAGGCTTCAGCATAGAGGTTGATTTTCTCCTGAGTAATATTCTTTACTAGAGAAGGAAGACTCTCCCCAGCATAAAATTCTCTGTCCATTTGCGTCGTAATCTTAAGCCGGCAACATCAGAGTCGCCTTTCCCGACTGTACCTTCTCGCCATTTTGGTCCCAAATACCCGACTCCAACACCAACATGCGCATCTGCCCCCGAGATACTTTTCGAGCGACCTTCGCTTGACAATTTATCACAGCACCTATGGGCACCAACTTGAGAAAATCCAACTCTTGAGAGACATGAATAACGCCTGGTGGCAGAGAGAGGAACTTCGACATAGCAGTCATAGCATACGCTGCTATAGCCAGAGGGGGAACAAATTCATCACCCGAGCTACCCACTGCCCTTAGATATTTAGAGACGAGTGAGGCACTCACCTCATACTTGGCAGAGGGAAACTCATAGCCTGGAGTCAATTCCTCATAGCTTATGCTTGCTTTACTATTATTTCTGTTAGGCATAGCTAAAATCCCAATTGCTTCAGGTTATCTTTCGAAGACGCATCGCTATACAAGGCATAAATTAAAACATATAATTACCACTAATGTCTAATAATTGTCAATACATGGTTGCAGCGAAATTTGCGGTTTGTATTGCAAGCTGCATAATTTGAAGGGAGTCTAAAAGCCAGTTAAGATTAAAGGCCTGCTTTCAGGAAGCAGATTGATAAACAAGGTAAAGTAAATATGACTATTCTTAATCTAATCTTGGCCATGAAGGTATTAATCGTCCCTTGTGCTGCCTGGATTGTAGCTCAATTGTTGAAGGTGGTCATTCAGTCAATAAAGGAAAAACGCTTAAATTTGCGATATTTTGTTAGCGCTGGAGGTATGCCCAGCTCTCACGCCGCTTTAGTTTGTGCCTTAGCAACAGCAGTAGGCATAGTGTATGGTATAAAATCAGGCCTTTTTGCCATCAGCGTCGTTTTAGCCCTCATAGTGATGTATGACGCTGCGGGAGTGCGGCAGACAGTTGATAAGCAATCTGCCGTCCTAAGCCATCTGCTAATCAACTTTCCCAAAACATACCCTGAGTTTGAGCGTCGCTTACAACAACTGGTAGGACATACCCGATTTCAAGTTATAGCCGGAGCAGCTTTAGGAATTCTCCTTGCCTGGTGGTGGACATAAGCAGCGAAACTTAATAAAAATAAATTCTCTTTCTCCTGAAGTAATAACCAGCTCCCAATCCCAAGAGTAGACCCCCAAGATGAGCTTGCCATGCTATGCCTGGGAGGAAGGAAATCAGGAGAAAGATAACAATTGCTATCCAAAGGGGAACAGGAATCGGTACAGGGAATAGAATAACCGGCAACCGAGGTGCCATCACCGCTAATACTCCACCGAGAGCAAAAATAGCACCGGAAGCTCCTATGCCTATAGCAAAGGGAGGCGCCAGCAAGAGAAAAAGGATGTTCCCCACTATGCCCCCCAAGAAATACACTATGAGAAACCTCTCCGCCCCCACCAACTGGATTACGAATCTTCCCAGAAAATAGAAGCTTACCATATTGCAAATGATGTGTCCAAAACCTCCATGAACAAACAGGTTAGTTACAATAGCCCAGGGTTGATGTAAGAAATTCGCTGCGCTTAAGCCAAGATAAAAATATATATCCCCTGGCCTAGCCAGAGTGACTATAAAGACTACGATGTTTAAGGCTATCAAGAACCATAAAGCATTTAAGTTAGCGGTTCTATAAGTTCGCATTTCCCTCCTTGCAAATAGTATCCTTGCTTACTAGAATTAGTGAGACATTATGCCTTAATCACCTTATGATAGCAATTACCGGACGATAATCGTATGGAAACAAGAAGCGTTTGCCTAAAAGTTGACGACCTTGAATTAGCTGGCGAGGTCTATATTCCTCCTCCAAGGAACAAACCTTACCCCGCTTTATGCATCTGCCATGGCATTCCTGCCACTCCTTATAATCCTGATGACAGGGGATATGCCATTCTAGCACAAAGATTTTGTGCCGCTGGCTTTGTTACTTTGATCTTTAACTTTAGAGGTACAGGAAAGAGTCAAGGCAATTTCGATATTCTAGGCTGGAGTCGGGATTTAGAAGCCGCCATTGAATTTCTCTATAGCATTGAGCAAGTAGACAAACCACGCCTTTGTCTTCTTGGTTTCAGTGGTGGAGCAGCAGTCAGTATTTACACCGCAGCCCATGACCCTAGAATATCTCCAGTGGTAGCTTGTGCCTGCCCTGCCGATTTTGACCTCCTTAATAGCAAAGAAATAGCTTCATCCCCCATTCAACACTTTCGCGAAATCGGAGCCATCAAAGACAAGAATTTCCCCCCATCACCAGAATACTGGTCAAAGGGATTTGAAACCATTTCCCCAATTCACTGGATAGACAAGATTTCCCCTCGCCCACTGCTTTTGGTTCACGGAGATGCCGACGAAGTGATACCTCTAGAACAGGCACGCTGGCTATTCCAAAAAGCTAAAGAGCCCAAGGAGTTAGCCATAATCCCGGGTGCCAAACACAAGTTACGCCTGGAAGAAGCAGCAATGGCTACTGCTTTAGATTGGCTCAGGGCTAAATGCTACACAGTTTGACACTTAATAATTCGAACTGGTAGAATTCGAGTAACTGTTCACTCTAATGTCATCCCGAGGGAGCGTAGCGACCAAAGAATCTTAGAGAACCTTCGATTGGGATGACAAACGAGTGACTCAGGTGACGTGAGGCCGTTTTTAAAAATGTAGTTGCCCAATTTATTGGGCGATTGTGCCTGATGAATCAGGCAACTACAGAAATGTGGGGATGAAACATCGCTGAAATGTCTGAAATTGAACGAGGAATTGAAATTAAACAGCCTCGATATACAACGGAGGTGAGAAAATTTACGCTATTGTTGAAACAGGCGGTAAACAGTATAAGGTTGCTCCAAGGCAGACGATAGAAGTTGAGCGTTTAAATATACCTGAAGGCGACACGGTTGAGCTGGACAAGGTGTTATATATTAGCGATAACGAAAACACACTCATAGGCAATCCAATTATCAAAGGCGCTAAAGTTATCACTACCTCACTAGGGGAAGCCAAAGGTGATAAAGTTATAGTGTTTAAATATAAATCTAAGGTCCGTTACCGTCGAAAAATAGGGCATCGCCAAATTTATACCAGCTTAGCAATAAATGAAATTATTAAACCAGGAGACTAAACATGGCACATAAAAAAGGTGGCGGCAGCACAAGATGTGGACGCGACAGCCAGGCGAAGCGCCTGGGGGTTAAAAGATACGGAGGAGAGCAAGTCCTTGCTGGAACTATTCTAGTTCGGCAACGTGGAACTCGCATACTCCCTGGAACCAATGTCGGTCTAGGCAGAGACTATACCCTCTTTGCCTTGATAGATGGCTGTGTTAAATATGCGTCAGCGACCAAATACAAAAAGAAGGTGAGTGTTTTTAATGAAGGCCAAAATCCATCCCAAGTATTATGATAATGCCAAGGTAACCTGCCTTTGTGGCAATACTTTCACCGTTGGTTCAACCAGACCAGAGTTCAGGGTTGAAGTGTGTAGCAAGTGCCATCCCTTCTACACCGGCAAACAAAGGATAGTTGACACGATGGGAAGAGTGGAGCGATTTAGGAAACGCTATAACTTAAAAGACGAAACAAAGGAATAATTAGGCTCAAGAAAAGAAAAGGAATTCCCACCCGCCTCTATCATTTATCAAGCAAAGGATGTGTAACTTACCAGGTGAGTTGTTCCCCATTCTTCTCCATTAGAATTGGAAGTATCACCCATTCATTATCCTTTAAATGGCGAAGAGCGTGAGGCATTGATGACAAAACCCTTTTATTACGGTGGACAGGCAATTATCGAGGGAGTGATGATGCGAGGCAAGAACTGCCTGGCTACATCTGTACGCGGCCCCGATGGGAAATTAAATATTACAAAACGGCCATTGCCCAATATATATAAAGGTCGTCTCAGAGAAACACCCATAATAAGAGGATTCATCGTTCTCATCGAAACCCTGGTTCTGGGCACTCAAGCTTTACTTCACTCTGCTCAAGTCGCTTCAGCAGAGGAAGAGCAAAAAATACCTGCAGCACTTTTATGGGGTACTGTAGCTGCCAGTATTGCCTTCGCTGTAGCTCTCTTCTTTCTTACTCCTCTTTTCGTTACACGTTACCTCATTGACATTCACATCGCTTCCGCCTTGGTCAGCAATGTGATAGAAGGCTTGATACGCATCGGCATTTTCATCGCCTATCTTAAGTTGATAGGACTAGTTCCCGATATTAAAAGAGTTTTTGCCTACCACGGAGCTGAGCACAAAACAGTTAACGCTTATGAGGCTGGCATCCCCCTGGAGGTGGAAGCGATTAAAAGCTATTCCACTGCCCACGCCCGCTGTGGCACTAGTTTTATCTTCATTGTTTTAATCATCTCTATCTTCGTCTTCGCTCTGATTGGTCGCCCCTCATTATGGTTGAGCATTCTATCCCGCATAATCCTTCTCCCTGTTATTGCTGCTCTGAGCTATGAAATCCTGAAATTTGGAGCAAGCCACCCCAAGAATGCTGTACTTCGAATTCTTCTGGCACCAGGTCTAATACTACAGGCGATGACCACCAGGGAGCCTGACGACAGCCAGTTGGAAGCCGCCATATCTGCATTGAACGAGGTTACTGAAACTGACAACTCTGAAGAAAAAGAAGACCCGCTAGGCTAAGTCCTGATCCTCTAAAAACCTGTACTCCACATCATTCTGAAGAAAGCAAGTCCGGTTACCAATGTGACATACAGGACCAGCAGGCTCAACTCGAACAAGGAGTGTATCCTCATCACAATCTTTGATAATGGAACGCAGCCTGAGGAAATTGCCTGAAGTCTCCCCTTTATGCCACAATTCTTGCCGACTACGACTGTAGAACCAGACATCCCCACTGGATACAGTCCTCCTGAGCGATTCCTCGCTCATATAGCCCAGCATAAGAACTTCACCACTCCTAACATCTTGAATAATAGCTGGAATCAAGCCTTTATCATCAAACTTTAACATTTGCCTCCTAACCGCCAAAACCAACTATCGCTTTCTGTAAATCAATATCTCCGGTGTAAAGAGCTTTACCTACAATAGCCCCTTCCACCCCAAGCTCTTTAAGCCTCCCCAGGTGCTCCAGCTTAGAAATTCCTCCAGAGGCAATAACAGGAACATCCAGGCGGGAGACAAGCTCCCGTACTACATCAAAATTAGGCTCGGTAAGGGTGCCATCTCTCTTTATGTCAGTATAAATGAAACGCTTCACTCCCATTTTCACCATTTCCCGACTTAAGTCTAACACATCAATAGCAGTGTCCTTACGCCAGCCGTGAATAGCTACCTTGCCATCTCGGGCATCAATACCCACCACTATAGCTTGGCCGAACTGACAGCAAAGCTTCTCCACCAATCCGGGATTCTCTATGGCTGCTGTTCCTAAAATAGTACGGCTTATTCCCTTCTGCAGTAAATCTTCCACCACCTGCTTTTCCCTGATGCCACCACCCAACTCCACAAATAAACCGCTCTCCTTTATTATTTCCTCAACCACCGCTATATTTCTCGGCTCACCTGTTGCCGCCCCATCCAGGTCAACTACATGAAGCCATTGCGCTCCCTGGGAATACCACCTTAAAGCCACTGCCACCGGGTTTTCATCGAAGATGGTTTGCTGGTTATAATCACCTTGATACAGCCGAACGCACTTGCCCCCCCTGAGGTCAATGGCCGGAATTATCTCCATTCCCAACCTTCTCCTGGTAACGAGCCAGGGTAAAAATCAGGTCGGCCAGACGATTAAGATACCTTGGTACTTCTTCATTAGCCAACCGCCCCGCCTGCTTCAGTGCGACTGCTCTTCTCTCAGCACGCCGTATTACTGTCCGGGCTACATCTAAAGCTGCCGAACTTACACAAGCACCAGGAATAATAAACTCATGAGGTATGTCAATTTTAGCCTCAAAATCATCTATCAAATCCTCCAGCCTCTGCACCATCTCCGGTGTAATTACTTTCCCTTTCGCTACCATTTGCGAATAGTGTTCCTCTGGAGTTGCCATCTCTGCCCCTATAACAAATAACTCCCGCTGTAAGCTGGACACGATGTCCTTGATCTCCGGTTGGCAAAAGTTCTTAGCCAGCCCTAACATTGAGACCACCTCATCAATAGTACCATACGCCTCACACCTGTCATCACTCTTAGCTGTCCTTACTCCGTAAAGAAGGCTGGTTTCTCCCTTATCACCTTTTTTATTAAATGTTTTCATTGCATCCCCTTAAGTCAATCAAATTTTGTTCTATGATACAATAACCTTTGATAATTAAACAAGCGAGGCTGATTAAAAATGTAG
>CAZEQL010000026.1:0-2127 GCA_964514415.1 uncultured Dehalococcoidales bacterium | reverse complement strand
GGCAGGGTTCACCCCCGCCTTATGCTCGCTAGAAAGGATTGCCCGACATGTCACCCACCTATCTGAACTACAGCAGATGAATGTTTAATTGTCAAATAATCTTAAAACAGGAGGAGGGAACAGAAATATGAATTGTCCACGGTGCCACGCTGAATTAAAAATAGAGCAGTACAAAGGAATCGAGATTGACAGATGCCCCGACTGCCAGGGTATGTGGTTAGACTATCCTGAGCTTGACCAACTTGAAGACACTGTCTTCGAGGCTGATGAACTCAAAGGAACGCTGGTCTACAGTCCCCGAGTCGGCGAACTTCTATGCCCCAGATGCAATCAACCAATGAAGGCTTTTGACTATCGTGCCTACTACGACTTAGAACTCGATTTCTGCCCTGAGGGGCATGGCTTCTGGCTCGATGCTGGTGAGGAAAAAAGAGTTCTCGAGCTGATGCAGCAGACAAGGAAAGACTTGAAGCGCAAAGCTGCTGCCGAAGCAGAATGGGCGGGCTTTCTTAAGAAAACAGGCTCCAAATCTTTTCGTGATAAAATTAAGGGGATGTTCCAAGGACACTAAAGCTTACATGGGGCATGTTTTTCTCTGGCCAGAAATAACCCCCTCAACTGTAGCCATAGGAACATTCATTCGGCATAAAATATGCCGTACGATCTCGATGCCAGCCTCTGTTTCAGGTCGAACTACCTCAGAAACACCCCTGTTTTGCAAAAATTCAAGCTCGGAATCATTGTGGGCGCGGGCAATTATATCCAGCTTGGGATTAATTCTCCGGGCATAGTCTAGGGCAAGCCTTATCGCCACCGGATCAGCAACAGCAAGTACCAGGGCTGCAGCATTCTTAACCCCTGCTTCATAGAGCACTCTCTGATTGCCAGCATCTCCGTAAACGCAGGGAATCCCTCTCTCCCGAAGTTCAGAGATAGTTTTAGGGTCGAGATCAGTAACCACATACGGAATAGCCAACTGACTAAGAATTCGAGCCACGTTACTGCCGACACGGCCATGCCCACAAATAACTATATGGTTAGTCAAAGTTGGGATTCCTACAGCAGGTTGCTCTTTACCTTCAGCGGCAACTTGTATGATTTCTTTCTGCTTGACGCACAGTTTAGAAGTTAAGGCAAAAATAAATGGGGTGAGGAGCATGGTAATTACAGCGCTGCCAAGTATCATTGAATAGATATGTCCTGTAATTACACCTGCTCCCAGGCATAGCTGCGCTAATACAAAACTAAACTCCCCAACCTGTATCATGCCAGCCCCCACCAATGGCACTGTTTTACCCCGATAGCCGAACAGCCGAGTAATAGCTGAGCAGATGACAAACTTGCCCAGAACTATAGCAGCCACCAATATAAGCAAGGGAGTAATGTTACCTGCCAAAAAAGGCAAATTGATAAGCATGCCAATTGACACGAAGAAAAGTGCGGCAAACAAATCACGCAGTGGCACCATATCGCCAAGCGATTGATGAGCAAAATCAGATTGACTGACCATAAGACCAACAGCAAAAGCACCTAAAGCAGCAGATAAGCCAAAATAGTAAGCAGCAAAAGCACTTCCTAAGCATACGGCAGCAATAGCAAGGATAAAAAGCTCCCTGGACTGCCTTAGGGCTACACGCCTTAATAAACGGGGTATTAACCAAATGCCAACAACTATCACCAGGGCAATAAACACTCCAGCCTTGAGGAAAGCCATACCCAACGTAGGTAATAAATTATCACTACCTGCTCCCAGCGCTGGCAGGATAAACATAGCGAAGGCAGCAGCAATATCTTGCAATAACAAGATGCCTATCATCACGCGCCCATGCACCGAGTTCGCCTCACCTCTGTCCACCAACATCCCAATCACAACCATAGTGCTGCTCAGCGCGACGAGAAAACCAAAAACTATAGCTCCATAAAGGCTTTGCCCCAACAAGAACACAGCAATAAGCACCCCCAGGGCAGTAGTGGCTACTATCTGCACTATGCCCCCAAAAATGGCTATATTCCTGACCCGCTTCAATTCATGAAAGGAAAACTCTATCCCTAATGTGAAAAGAAGCAACACCACGCCAATGGTAGCTAGAATCTGTATGTTATCAGCGCTCCGTATCAGACCTAACG
>CAZEQL010000025.1:0-16721 GCA_964514415.1 uncultured Dehalococcoidales bacterium | reverse complement strand
ATCTTTATTCTGTAGGCCGTGAAGAACTGCTCTCCTATTTTGAAGACAAGCTAATCGAGATCAAGAACTACGGTGTTTCTGATGTAAAGTTTGTAAGTGCTGACTGGGGACATGGGAAAAGCCACTTCCTTGATTTACTGCAGAACTTAGCACTAAGAAACAATTTTGTGGTTTCCAAAGTCGAATTGCATTCCCGAGAAGTACCCTTTGACCAGTTACCAATCGTCATCCAACGAATAATGGCAAATATTGGTACTCCGAAAGAACGAATCAATGGCCTTGAAGCTTTGCTGAACGATTGGTCCGTTCGTAATAAGGCAAAAAGTGAACAGGAAATATTTGAGTCTCTCAAAGATATAGGCATCTATCCCGATATGAGAATCAAACTAGTAGAGTATCAAAGACATTACAATTATGTAACGGGCCCCGAATATCAGCAATGCCTTCAGGTACTGAAATGGTTTGAAGGAAAAGAAACGAAATCTAAAACCTTCAAAGATGTTCGTGAATATCTCCATAGCTTTGTGCTTCTTATTCGTTTATTAGGGTACAGCGGTTTTGTGGTAATGCTTGATGAAGCGGAGGCGATCACATCACTCAGCCGTATAAACCGGCGTGACTTAGCCAACGAAAACATTCGTCAAATGATTGACAATGCACAAGACACACAGGGATTCTATTTCGTCTTTGCATCAACTTCCACATTCTTGAGTGGGGAGGGTGAGCATGGCGCACAAGATTACCCTGCTCTCTGGAGGCGCATCAGTAATCCTTTACAAGAGTTACGTCAAGATTCTCTTCAGAAGGTTATTGTGGATTTACCAAAGCTGACGGAAGAAGAGTTTCTCGAATTAGCTCAAAACATCAAATCAGTTTACGAGATTGCGATGGAGCAGAAGTTAACAATGGTTAACAACAACCATCTTCGGGTTTTAGCCCATTATGTTCAGACTCGAACTGATCAAAGGGTCGGCACTATGGTGCGAAGCGCGGTTGCGGTTTTAGATGGGGCAACCTCTCCTGAGTTTGATTTTATGACACGATTTGAATTGATTACAGAAAAAGCTATGGAACAAGAGGCTCTTGACAGAGCCCGATAGGGAGAGCATCGCCATGGCTCAGAAGATAAATTTACTAGAGATAGTAAAGCAAGCCAAGGGGAGAGGGTACTTTGATTTCGCTGATTTTCCAGGGTTAATATTGAGCTTCGCACAACTTAAGGAGCTCAATGCCCTACTCGAAAGAAAGAGAATCCCTTTTGGAACCGTAAGCGGTGTAACTGCTCTTACCCGGCAGGAAGCCTTACAGATAGTCAATTCTTTACGAAAAGGCACCCCTCCTTCTGCAGATGTAAGCACTTTTTCTGTGGGGCGCAAGAACTTAATTGACGGGCTTAACAAAGATTTGGAGGCTGTTACGCAGGCTTCATCACGAGTTCGTTTTATGAACGCTGACTATGGATGCGGGAAAACCCATGCCCTCTATCTTTTGAGAGAAATCGCCTTTAAGCAAGAGTTTGTTGTAAGTATCGTGACATTAAATCAGGATTCGTGCCCAATACACGATTTTATGGCTATGTACCGTAGGATCATGTGGAACCTCCGCACGGAGGAAGAGAGAAATAAACCAGCAATAGAAAGCGTCCTGGACAGATGGCTTGATGCTATTCACCAAAGTGGAGAGGAAAGAGCGAGACAAATCATTAGAATGCTACCAGATGACCTTAAAAGCGCCCTCCATGCCTATTATGAAAGCACCAGTCCCCTGAAGCCTAACGAGGAGAAAAGGCTATTAGTTCTTAGGTATCTTTCAGGTGAGACCATTTACTTAAGAGAGCTTCGCCAAATTGGAGTCCAGCATCACATTGATAGCTCCAATGCTCTCTCCATGTTGGGGTATATGGCTTCATTATTTCGGAATCTACGTTATCACGGAATTTGTATCCTCTTTGATGAAGCAGAATCTATTCACTCATTTGCAAGAGGGGAACATCAGGATCAAGCTTATAGCAATCTTTTCCAAATTGTTCGACAGAGTCAGAGCACTTCGCGTTGCCTTTTTCTTTATGCCACCACCCCGAGCTTCTTCGATAATTATTCTTACTATTGGCCATCTCAACATCGGATAAACGATAATGACATTCTTGAATTAGAAAGATTGGAGGCGCCTGAGCTACGAAGGCTGGCATCAAATCTTTGTAAGATTTACTCTACTGCGTATGGCATTGAGGTACCAGAAGATGTTGAACAAGTTATGAGGAAGATAGGTGAGGCTTCAGTTTCTGAAAGGATTGGCGACTTTACTAGGAGATGCATAGCCATCTTAGATGAGAAAAGAAAATGAGTGAACCCAGCGATTGGAAACAGCCTCTGAAAGAAATCGGCTTCAAAGAGAAACCTAAGCCAGATGTGTTATTGAAGAATGCCGTGTCAGCATTCTTGCATCAGCATCAGGAACAATTCACTGATATCCAATCCCAGGCAATACAGCCAATTTATGCTGGCGAAAATGCCTTGCTGATTTCCAGCACTGCAAGTGGGAAGACTGAGGCGGTTTGCATCCCCATCGCAGCCAAAATTTGTGAAAATAGAGAAAATTCACTTTGTATCTATGTAGCCCCAACCAAAGCCCTTTTAAATGATTTATATAAACGCCTGAGTATCCCTCTCCATCGTCTTGATATACAGTTAGCAATAAGGCACGGAGATAGGCCGCTTCCCTCAAGTGACCAAGAATTATCGTTCCTTCTAACGACGCCCGAATCCTTGGATATCCTTTTATGTAAGGATTATCCATTTCTTTCAAAAGTTAAATTCGTTATTTGTGACGAGATTCATCAGGTATTTGGGACTCCTCGGGGCTGCCAATTGGTTTTTCTATTAGAGCGCCTTAAGAAAAAGACCGATCGAAAACAGCAAAGGATTGCTCTTTCTGCTACAGTAGGAAATCCAAGCACAACTACTGAATGGTTTCAGGGAGGAAACAGTCCGGTCAGGGTATTTTCTACCACTACTAAGCGTCCCATCGATCCAGAATTACATTGGCTAGATAGCCATAATCCTTTAAAAAATGTTATACAACAGTCAAAAGCCAAAAAGGTCCTAATTTTTGTAAACTCACGACGAATGTGCGATGATTTATACTTAGAACTGAGAAACTTCCTGCCCTATCGAGTCTTTGTCCACTATTCAACCTTAGAGAGAGAACAGAGAGAGTATGTGGAATCTCAGTTTAAGACCTCCGAATTTGCCATTTGCATCGCCACAACGACATTAGAACTTGGTATAGATATAGGCTCTATAGAAGCGATAATTCTCTACGACGCTCCCCAAAGCGTCACCAGTTTTCTTCAAAGAATCGGCCGTGGCAGTAGGAGAGCTGGGAAAACATGGGTGATTATGACACCCAAAAATAATTTGGAGCTACTCCATTTTTGTGCATTAACATCCTTAGCCAGTGAAGGAATAATAGAAAATACTCCTCCTGGCCAATTCTATAGCGTTCTTATTCAGCAGATTTTCTCCAGTGTTGCGGCTAAACATCACCATCGAGTACATGAAAGAGAAATTGAGGAAACATGTGCGTGTTTTCCTTGGGTTCAACCTGAGGAAATAGCCTTAATAATGCAGAAACTTTCAAGCATAAGGTATTTGCAGCATGAGGCTAAATGGTCAAGTTATCAAATGGGGCCAATGTTAGAGGCGTTGTATAATGATGCGGTAATTTTTTCAAATATTTCTAATGGTAAATCTGGCATCCAGCTCTTTCATGAAGGTCGGCGTTTAGCCTCCCTTCCATTGCCAGTCGTTCAACTTAGATTGGGAGCAGTTATACTTTTTGCCGGCCGCTACTGGGAAATTATATCAGTTGGAGAAGGTCGCATAACTGTCCGTTTAACTAACCCTACTCCTTCCCCAATTCGTCCTTCCTATGGTAAAGGGGGTGGCAATTATATGAGTGCAATTGTTGCTCAAAAGATTAGAACAATTATATCAGGAAGAGCGAATTTATCGGATTTCAAGCTTGATGGGGCTACAGAAAATCGTTTAAGGGGCCTTCAGGTCAGAATACCCTCACAACATTTTGAGGGATACATTTTTCAAGCCAGAAGTGCCTTTGAATATTTCTATTATACCTTTGCTGGTGGGTTAGAAAACACGATTCTTAACCTTCTTTTTTCAAAATTCGGTTACTCATGTCAACTGGTGAAGAAAGCCGAAAGTATTGCTATTCATTCCGATAATCCTCTTGATTTTGCTCTAATTCCCAATCATGAGAATGTGCTCAAAGAAATAATTCATGACCACTGGCAGAGTTTCTTGCCATTGGTAAGTGTTGGGCCATTCTTTAATCTTCTTCCCGTTTCGTTAAAAAGAAAGGAAGTTTTATCCCAGGTTGACTATGGTGACACGATCTCAAACGCTATTGTCATGCGAAATAGAAGCGTTATTCCTATATTTGGCAGGCCATTCTGAGATAAGGGGAGCAGCAACTTCATCTAACATGGGTTTGTGGCTACGGTGCTGACGCACTTTTGCCCAAATACCATTCGATCACTTCATAAACACAAGAACGCTATACAAATTGATAACGGGAGAGTGAAAAGCAATGGTGGAATTTCACAAAATATTGAGCACTGTAAAGCCAAAGGGAACTTTTGAATCTGCTGGGGAAGAATTAAGATTACGCAATTACAGCCTGAAGACATCCAAGGCATACTTATTGATGTAACAAAAGTCCAAAATGTTTATCCTTTATAAAAAGTGCTTCTTAGGCGCTGCGACATTAGCTAATAATTCCGCCTTTTTGTACGGCGCCTTCAGCCCTTCACCACGATTTAACATGTTTTGCGATGATATTCATCGCTTCAAATGCCTCGGCAGCGGGAAGGAAATAATCAGTCCTTATTCGGGCATATCCATGTTTCGGCTCAGGAAAAATCCAAATACTACCTTTGAGGTCTTTAAGGTCGGATTGTAATAGTTTATCTTCCAGGCTATAGTCGAAATTAAGGCTCTCTGCTAAGGATTCATCTCCTTTCCATTCGATGGCTACTACTTTGCCCCAGAGAGGCGAGCTCTTCTTAGTGACCAATCCGGTTTTCTTGAGTTTTTGCTTCCCTGCTATGTTTGGGTTCTTCACTAAATAATCGATAAAGTAATTTGTTCCAGTTCCATATTGGCTAGCCACGCCGATAACATTTATAGAATCTATATTTTTATCCTTCAGCTCAATGATTCCCATAGATTTCTTGCTCGAAGAGCGTTTTAAGCCTATCTTCTCCTGCTCGCCTCCTGATTGGGAGGGGACAAGCCCCTCCCCTACATATGCCTTCACTCCTATTTCCTGAAGGTGCTGGCAAAGTTCTTCGCCCTTTTGGGGACTACTCTTCTTTCTTTTGCGCAGGGTCAATATCCCACTAGCCACTAAAGCGGCAAATAGGAAGCCGAGTAAGTTACTCCAGTCCCAGTCCATATAAGCTAAATTCCCTCTAACTCAAATCTGTAATCCTCAATAACAGGATTAGCTAGCAACTTCTTACACATCTCGTTGATTTGCTGCTGAGCAATACTTGAGTCGTTTTCCTCTAGCTTAACTTCCATATATTTGCCAGCCCGAACGCTGGTTACTTCGGTGAAACCCAAGTTATGCAACGCTCCCTTTATGACCAAGCCCTGTGGGTCGTTAACCGTCGGTTTTAAGGTGATATAAATTTTAGCTAGATACATTTTGAAACTTCCTTTAACTTATAGCAGCTCGAGGAATCCTTTTACCGAGATCTCTGCTACCCGAATGATGCTCCTCAGAGTCCCAGGGTCTAATTCTTTATGCTTGGGGACAGTTACTGGATTTCGCCCTGGGCATCTCAATCTCACATGATCTCCCTTAGTCCGAGCCACATAATATCCTAAACGCGCTAAAGCCTTTATGCACTTGTCTCCAGAGATAACTGGCAGTTTTGCCATCAGGCAGCCACTTCGATTTGTTCAATAGTATAATCGTTGCTGAGTGTCCACCCCTCTTCCTCTGCACTCTCCAAACACAACTCAGCAGCTTCCTTGATGTTATCCAATGCTTCCTCTACAGTTTTCCCTTGCGAGATGCAACCGGGCAGAACAGGCACTTCAGCTACAATATATCCTGCCTCACCGGGTCTTAGAACTACTGGTAATTTCATATCCGCCTCCTATGAAAATTTATATTGCTTTCTCATTATGAGCTTCAAAATCCAGTTTAATTTTACCTTTTTCACACCCAATAGGCTAGCAATTTGAGGCATTTGGTTGATGGCCTGTAAACAACTTACAGATTTTATCATACCGCTGAGCAGTGCCTTCAATTATTTCCTGTGGCAACATAGGCGCTGGCGGCTCTTTATTCCATCCCTGAGCTAATAGCCAGTCACGGACTGGCTGCTTATCCAGGCTGGGCTGTGAACAGCCAACCTTATATTGGCTAGCGTCCCAAAAACGGCTCGAGTCTGGCGTTAGTAGCTCGTCGATAAGGGCTAATTTACCATCGATGAAGCCAAACTCAAATTTGGTATCGGCGATTATTATGCCTTTGGTTTTAGCATAATCTCGAGCATAGCGGTAAATAAGCAAGCTTTTTTCCTCTAACTCTCCAATCAGGTCTTCAATGCCAAGTTTCTTTATATCTTCATTGGTTAGGGGACGGTCATGCTCCATATCACTTTTGGTAGTAGGAGTAAAAATGGGTTGAGGCAATTCTTGGCTTTCCTTCATTCCTGATGGAAAGTCAATACTGCCGATTTTACTGGTCTCTTTGTACTCTGCCCATGCCGAGCCAGCTAAGTAGCCCCGAACGATACATTCTACAGGAATACGCTCAGCTTTAACCACAATCATAGAGCGAGCTATAAGGTAGTCAGGTAACTCTCCCGAATAGCCCGAGAGATTCTTCACTTCGTCCAGAATGACATTGCTATCGACTACCTTAATAAAGTGATTGGGAATGAGATGGGCTGTTTTTTCAAACCAGAAGGCGGAAAGTTGATTGAGAACCTTTCCCTTATCAGGAATGCCACATGGTAGAACAGAATCGAAAGCAGAGATGCGGTCAGTGGAAACTATGAGAAGCTTGTTGCCTAAATCGTAAACATCCCTTACCTTGCCACGCCGAAATAAGGGAAATGGTAAATTAGTTTCTAATAAAATAGCCATACCTAATCCTTGTTTTTCTCTAGTTTCGGTTTAATTTTATCCACCTGGAACTGGCCGAGTCATTGGCTGCTCCGGTTTTACCTCCTGGAATATTGCCGAAGTCAACTGCGCAACTTCGGATATGGTCAGGACACATTTTATAGAGATAGAGGAGCCTGACCCAGATATGTGCAATTTACCTAATAATTCTCTGATGTTAGGGTCGGGGACTACATACTTGCCCAATTTAATAGAAGTCTGTAGTAGCCCTCGGCTCTTCTTAGCCGAACCTTCGTTAGTAAATTCAAGACTCCCATTGGCATTGATAGCTGATTTATCATTGCTGAGAGTAAGCGTAGCGCAATTAATATCCTTGAAGGAGCTTATATCTAGCTTAGCTGGGCCAATAGGTATTTCTGCTGGAATCTGATTGATGAGGGATTGTGGCACACTGGAAGCTAGCTTAATAAGCGCATTGCCAAGCCGACTATAAAGGTCATAAACAGCGCCACTGATAGGCTTTTCCAGACCGGCCATAATATCTACCACATCCATTACGGCATCGGTTGAGCCGATGACCATCTGCCCCTCACTAGGAAAAACTATGCTGAAACTTTCCTGGCCGTGTGATTGAGCACAGGCATATACCTTATAACTATGATAAGAGCTCGTTTCGAATTTTTGCCCAATCTTGCTTTCGAGATTACTTATAAAAGCCTTTTCATCCAAATTTCCCTTAACCAAAGCTCCACAGTATGGAAGGCTGCTGCCTTTCGAGGAACTTATGCTCTCAGCTAACATAGAGGCATCGGCGAAAACTACGGCCTCAGTAAAATCCCTCAGGTCGATGCCATCTTCATCCTTCACCTCCCGTATCGCAGCATCCCATGTTTGTGGCCAAGATGTATTACGGGATGCTATCTCCGCATAGAGGTCGGCAAAATCCTGGTCATTTACGATTTTTGCCACCTCTATCTTGCCTAATAGATCGGCTTTCTGAGGCACTGGGGGTGGTATTTGTGTCGATGGTGGAGCCAGCCGTGTGCTAACACAGCCAGCAAGACATAGCGCCAAGGCTACCAAAACGATTGTGAATCTAGCGATAGTTTTCATATTGCCTCCTTAATAAACATTACAGGGCACGGGGAGCCAACTTCTCCGCTTGCGGCTCAAGCTCCTTCAGCCCAGTTAATCCCAGGCGCTCAAAGATGCTATCTACATATTTCAGGTAATAATTATAATCAAATAGAGATTCTAGCTCATCTTCGCTCAAATGCTGGGTTATTCGCTTATCAGCCTTAAGCAAGGATAAAAAGTCTGCTCTCTCCTGCCACTCCTTCATAGCATTGGCTTGCACCATCTTGTAAGATTCCTCTCGTGATACACCTTTACCTATCAAGGCAAGAAGCGCCCTTTGAGAAAAGATTAAACCGTGGGTAAGCTCAAGATTACGGCGCATATTCTCAGGATAAACCTTAAGCTCTTTCATTATGGAGGTGAATATAGATAGGATGTAATCCAGAACGAGGCAAGAATCAGGCAGGATAATTCGCTCGGTAGAGGAATGGCTAATATCTCGCTCATGCCACAAGGCGATGTTTTCCATAGAGGTTGAAGCGTAGCCTCTTACTAACCTGGCAAGCCCGCAAATACGCTCACAAAGTTCTGGATTTCGCTTATGAGGCATTGCCGAAGAGCCTGTCTGTCCTGCTTCAAAAGGCTCTTCCGCTTCCAGAACCTCAGTTCGCTGGAGGTGTCTAATCTCAGTGGCAAATTTTTCCAGAGAGCTGGCAATTATGGCTAAAGTGGTTACAAATTGGGCATGGCGGTCACGCTGAATTATCTGGCTTGATATTGGTGCAGGAGTAAGGCCCAATTTTTCGCAGGCTATTTTCTCAACCTCGGGAGACACTGTGGCATAAGTGCCTACCGCCCCTGATGTTTTACCCACAGAGATAGCCTCTCTAGCCCCAGCCAGCCTTTGAGCATTGCGCTTCATTTCCTCAGTCCATAGGGCTAGCTTTAGACCAAAAGTGGTCGGCTCAGCATGAACGCCATGGGTTCGCCCCATCACGATGGTATGCTTATGCTCTATAGCTTTGTTTTCAAGAACAGAAGTAAGTTCAGCAACATCTTGTGCCAGAATGCTAGCTGCTTCTTTTAATTGGAGACTCAAGGCGGTATCCATAACATCTGAAGAGGTAATCCCAAGATGAATGAAGCGGGATTCTTCCCCCAGGCTTTCAGCTACTGAGCTAGTAAAGGCTGTCATATCATGGTGAGTTATGGTTAGAATTTCAGCAATGCGGTCCAAGTTATAGCTGGCTTTCCTTATCTTGGACATAGCCTCTTGGGGAATCTCGCCTAGCTCAGTCCAGCCTTCGCAAACAGCTATCTCCACCCTGAGCCACTGGTCAAACTTATTCTCCTCCGACCATATTCTCTTCATCTGGGGTCGTGAATAACGCTCAATCATATTATCCCTCTTAAGCCTCTTTAGAAGTTTCTAATACCTAATTTCTGATTTGGCAATTTTTTCCCCACCATCGATATAAAGAGCAATTTGCTTACTATTTACACTCCAGGTAGCGGCGATATGATGGTCTTCGTCGCTACTAAGGTCTGAGACGTCTATTTCAACATCAGTTCGACCCTTACCCAGGAAGACATGGAAAAATTTCAACTTATTATCCGAATCCTTAACTATGAATATGCTGCCCTGTTCGTTTGAGATGTTAATCAGGACCTGGATTAATCCATCGTTCCATCGAAGTTTTCCTGCTCTAGCCCAAAATTCTATCGTACCTTCTTCTAGATTCAGTCGCTCTGTTAAATCCTTTTCATCCTTCATTTTTTCCTTCGTCTTCTGCTTCATCATTCCTTGTCTCTCCTTTAACCATTGGATAAATATTCACTTCCCCTATATTTGGGTTAATAAATATACCACTGCTCTTAATTTGTCCTATCTCTATTTCAAACCTCTTAACTCTACTCCTTGTGTGTAAACTAATAAATAAAGATACTAAGGCAATAATTGCGCTTACAATAGCTGCAATACTCGCTGCCAACGGAAGGCTAGGCATATTTACACCTTTTAATTTTCTCTAAGCTTTTGTCGGTATTCCTCATAGGCTTCCTTTATTTCTTTATGTTCAGTGCCTAAAATTTGGGCGGCAAACAAGGCAGCGTTTTTTGCTCCGCTTGTGCCAATGCCCATGCAGGCTACCGGGACTCCGGCAGGCATCTGAGCTATAGATAGTAAAGCATCTATGCCCTTCAACTCGCTAGTAGGCAAGGGAACGCCAATTACAGGCAGCGCTGTCCAGCTAGCCAGGATGCCAGGAAGATGAGCAGCGCCGCCAGCGGCAGCAATGATAACCCCAATGCCTCGTTCTTCTGCTTCCAGACCATACTCCCTTAATTTCTCTGGATTTCTATGCCCTGAGATAATGGAGAGTTCATAATCAATGCCTAATTGCTTTAGCATATCCAATGCTGGCTGTATTAGGTCAGTATCCGTTTTACTCCCTATGACTACACTTACTAATGCCATCTAAGAAACTCCTAATTATAAAATTCTAATATCTAAGCTCTAACAAATATCAAAAATCAAAGATAAAAAATTAAAATTACAGATTAAAACTCAAATTTTTTACCTTTACCCTGTATTTTTGCATTTTGCATTTTAATCTTTTATTTCCCTCAAAGCGATATCCTTCCTATAATAACAGCCTTCAAAATAAATATCAGGTAAGTTACGGTAAACCTTTTCTCTAGCTCCAGCCATATTTTTGCCCGTACCTACCACGGTGAGCACTCGCCCGCCATTGGTATAGATTATGCCATCATCTCCTAATTTAGTTCCAGCATGGAAAACTAGCGAATCCTTTTCGGCTTTAGCCGAAAATTGATTGTAACTTCTTCCTAAGTTCTTTTTTTTGTCGCTTTCAGCGACAAACTTATCCAAACCTGTTATAGGAAAGCCTGTTTTGTAGCTTCCAGGGTAGCCCCCCGAAGCCATAACTACTCCCACGCAAGCATCAGAACTCCATTCTATTTTTAGCTGGTCAAGATTGCCTTGAACCACCGCCATGAGTATATCCACAAGGTCGGTTTTGAGAAGAGGTAAAACAGCTTGAGTTTCAGGGTCACCAAAGCGAGCGTTGAATTCCAGCACCAGCGGTTCTCCATCAACAACCATTAATCCAGCATAAAGCACTCCTTGGTAAGGCATACCTTCGCTAGCCATCGCCTTTACTGTTGGCTGCAAAATGGTATTGGTAGCCTTTTCTATAAGCTCAGTGGAGAAAAATCCCGGTGGGCAATAGCTTCCCATGCCACCTGTGTTAGGACCCTGGTCATTATCCCCGATTTTCTTGTAGTCGCAGGCGGGTAGCATAGGCGAGACTGTTTTGCCATCGGTAAAAGCTATGAGGCTTACCTCTCGACCGGTAAGACATTCATCAATTATCACTCTATCCCCAGCAGAGCCAAAGATTTTTGCCTCCATAATATCGCTGAGAGCTTTGTTAGCCTCCGACATAGAATTAGCTATGACTACGCCTTTACCAGCAGCCAAACCATCCGCCTTAACGACAATGGGCGGCTTTTGTTGCCCAAGATATTTGCGCGCCTCAGAATAAGAAGAGAAAACGACTCCATTAGAACAGGGGATGCCATATTTTTCCATTAAGTTTCTGGCAAAAACCTTGCTCGATTCTATCTGAGTAGCTGCTTTAGTAGGACCAAAAATAGGAATACCTAAGTTCTCAAAATAATCCACTATGCCCGAAGCCAACGGCGACTCAGGACCAACGAGGACAAGGTCAATGCCTTTCTCCTGGGCTACTTTGCCTAGAGCTTCTATATCCGTGGGCTGGACATTTAAGTTCTCTGCTATACCTGCTGTGCCAGCATTCCCGGGAGCGACAAAAACCTTTTCTACCTTGGGACTTTGGGCAATCTTCCATACCAGAGTATGTTCCCTGCCTCCACCACCAATAACTAGTATTTTCAAAAGCTACTCCTCAGCTAATGTGATGACCAACAATCGTGAACTTCGCGTAGTTCGTCGGTGAAGAATTCCAAATCGTTATTTCCCTTGTAAAGATCTAAAGTGCGAGCTAAATCAAAGAACGGCTTAGCTGGCATCCCGCTCTGCTTATGCACTGCTACTACTGAAAGCATCGGGCGGTCTTGCTCATGTTCATAACGACAAATTTCCTCAAGCGGTGGTCCTAACTGGCGCCGATTCAAGTGAACCGCCTCAGCTAACTCGCTGTAAGCAATTTTACTTCTTGCTCGCGCTATCTCTTTGAGCTTTTCATACAAAGCTTGATGCATGGCATGTTCCTTTCCCCGAACTTACTATGCTTGGTATCGCGCATGCAATAGCCACGAGTAAAGCTCCTATAACACTTGGGGCTTAGCCTGAGGCTTCTTTTTCTTATGCTTGCCCCTGTTCTTTTTAACTCCCTTTAGTTTAACTCTATTTGCCATAGCTTTTTACGAAATTCCCCCTTTGAATTTCTCCGCCTGAATAGGGTCGAGGTTCTGAATCAACTTAACCAACTCGGCAACATGCTCTTTTTCCTCTTCGATGATATGTTCCAGTGTAGTCACAGCCTCTTCACTTTCCAGACTTTCTATATGTTCCTGATACTTGTTTATAGCTTGTAGTTCGCCTATCAGATCCTCACGGAGCATCTCCAAATCGTCCTCGATATCCAGTTGTTCATCATCCTTTTCTTCAAAAGGGTAATCCATTTTCCTTCCCTCCTTTAATATTTATTTGAGGTTGTTTATAGTTAACCGCAAAACTTACTATAATCCACCCTCACCTTAATCCTCTCCCTTCAATGGAGAGGAACTTTATGAGAACTTATATAGGATACTATAATTTTGATTTCTCATTCAATTTTAGGCAATTTGGAAAGTCTTCACCCCCAAATTTGTAGTTGCCTGATTTATCAGGCTCTTATTGCCCAATAAATTGGGCAACTACATTTTTACTCCCATTCTATTGTCGCTGGTGGCTTACTGGTAATGTCATAAACTACTCGGTTAACATTAGGCACTTCGTTAACTATGCGGTCGGATATTCTCGCCAGGAGGTCATAGGGCAGAGGCGCCCAATCAGCAGTCATGGCGTCATCGCTATTTATCGCTCTAACTGCTATCAAATAACCATAGGTCCTATAATCTCCCATTACACCAACGCTCTTAACATCTGTGAGCACGGCAAAGCTCTGCCACAACCGACGATAAAGCTTGGCTTTTTTAGTCTCGTTCATCACAACCCAATCAGCAGCACGAAGTATCTCCAGCTTCTCCCTGGTCACTTCGCCAATGATGCGGATAGCCAATCCTGGTCCGGGGAAGGGTTGCCGCCAAACCATGTCTTCAGGCAGACCTAGAACTAACCCTACTTCCCGAACCTCATCTTTAAATAAATAGCGCAGTGGCTCGATAAGGGTGAACTTCATTTTGCTTGGCAGCCCGCCGACATTGTGATGGCTCTTTATTTTGGCTGCAGCTTTGGTTTCGGTTCCACCGCTGCTTTCAATGACATCGGGATAAAGGGTGCCCTGAGCTAAAAAATCAACCTTGCCTAACTTAGCCGCTTCTTCCTCAAAGACTCGGATAAACTCATTTCCTATTAACTTTCGCTTTTCCTCAGGGTCGGTGATACCTTTAAGTCTTTCCAGAAATCTATCAGTAGCATCTATATAAACTATGTCCATTTTGAGATTGCGCTTGAACACATTAAGCACTCTCTCTGGTTCCTCGCGACGCAATAAGCCATTGTTGATAAAAAGGCAAGTTAGCTTACTGCCAACAGCCCGGTCAATAAGAGTAGCAGTTATCGCTGAATCGACTCCTCCAGAAAGAGCACAAACAACCCTCCCCTGACCTACCTGCTTTTTTATTTTATCTATGCTCTCTGCTATGAAATTGGCTGATGTCCAGTTACCCTGGCAACCGCATACTCCAAGCACAAAGTTTTGCAATATAGCTTTCCCCTGAGGCGTATGAGCTACTTCGGGGTGAAACTGTAACCCGAAAATGCTGCTATCGTTACCTATGATGGCAAACGGCGAGTTTTCAGTATAAGCCAAAGCCTCGAAGCCAGGAGGCATTTCCATTATTTGGTCACCGTGACTCATCCACACAGGGAGAGAAGAAGGAATACCGGCAAAAAGAGGGAAATCCTCGGCACTTGTATGTAAGATAGCATGACCGTATTCATGTTTTGCTCCTGAGGATACTTGACCTCCCAACTGAAAAACGATGGCTTGCATTCCATAACAAATGCCCATTACAGGCAGATTGCTCTCGTAAATGTAAGGCAAAGGCAAAGGAGCCCCAGGTTCATAAACACTGGCTGGACCTCCAGAAAGGATAAAACCTTTGGGGTTAAGAGGAGCTATCTTATCCCAGAGTGTGTCATAGGGCACAATCTCGCAATAAACATGGCATTCTCGTATTCGCCTCGCGATGAGCATGCTATATTGAGAGCCAAAATCAATCACTACAATAGTTTCACGCTCGCCCAGTGGCTTAGGCTCAAGCACAGCTTGCTCGCCACGCAACTCCTTCGCCAGCTCGAGATAAGTGGAGACTTCGATGTCATCGCTAGCAGCAATTCGGTGGCTTTCTAACTCATTTTTCATTGCCTGGTAATTACATTGTAGCTTACCATCGTGATATACTAGCGTCAAGGGAAGTGGACGCTGGTGTTTGTTTGTCACCCTGAACGAAGTGAAGGGTCTCTAGATTCTTCGCGGAGTTTATCCTGAGCTGCATGAGATTCTTCAGTCGCTTCGCTCCTTCAGAATGACAGCAAGCGAAGGACTCAGAATGACAAGATGTGAAGGGCTTAGAATGACAGCAAGTTTTGTAAGTCTTCTTATGAATGCTTTACAGGAACAAGTGGAGAAAGGAGTTAAAATTCTTAGGGAAGGCGGAGTAATTGCTTTTCCTACCGATACAGTTTATGGCTTGGGAGCTGATGCCTTCAATCCTGAGGCTGTGGCGAGGATTTACGAAATAAAGAATCGCCCTGAAACTATGCCTTTTCCTTTGCTTATTGCTGATATATCTCAATTAACCACTGTAGCTGAACCGACATCTGAAATCGCCTGGTTTTTGGCGAGGCGTTTTTGGCCTGGGGGATTGACCTTGGTTCTGCCTAAAAGGGTTTCGTTGCCCTCTTATCTTGCTGAAGGCTCTACCGTAGGGGTGCGTATCCCTAACCACCCTATTTGCCTGGCTCTTATTAACCCCCTGGGAAGACCGATAATCGGCACCAGCGCTAACCTAAGTGGCAAGGCAAGCAGTTTAACTGCTTATGAAGTAAAGCAACAATTAGGGGACAAAATTGACCTTATTATCGATGGAGGCAAATGTCCCGGGGGCAATGAGTCAACTGTGGTAGATATTTCCAGTGGAGTTCCTGTGATTTTGCGTCATGGCATCATGCCCCAACATGAAATTGAGGAAGCTTGTAAGGAATATTATGAGGTAAATAGTGATGCGAATTGCTCTAGGCTGTGACCACCGTGGCTTTAGAATAAAACAGGCAATCATGGAGTTTCTCCACAAGCTAAATCATAGCTATCACGATTTTGGTTGCTATACTTCTGAGCCAGTTGATTACCCCGACATCGCCCAGAAAGTAGGGGAGGCAGTAGCTTCAGGCGATTTTGACCAGGGCATTTTAATATGCAGCACTGGCATAGGCATGAGCATAGCAGCGAACAAGATAAAAGGTATAAGGGCAGCTTTATGCCATGATACCTTTGCAGCACGGCGAGCTCGCAAGCACAATGACGCCAATATTCTATGTCTTAGAGGAGAAGACATTGAAGTTAACTTAACCTTGGAAATTGTCAAAACCTACCTATCTACCAGCTTCGTAGGCGGCAGGCATAGATCAAGGGTGAATAAAATAAAAGCCCTGGAAAAACTTGACATCGCCTAGGCGTTTGTAATACAATTGTATTACAAAGAGGTTAGGTTTTCGTTTCATAATGTACCCACTAATTTGGTCTCAAGCGGTAATTGATAAAATTTGGCAGAAGCACCATGTTACTCCTGAGGAAGTTGAGGAGGCAATTTATGATGATAAGCCGATTTGCCACAAAGGTACATCAAACTCATATTGCGTATATGGGCAAGCTATGTCAGGACGCTATCTATTCATAGTTTTAGGGAGGAGAGGCAGGAGAGTACAATATAAAGTTATCACGGCTCGAGATATGCAGGATAGGGAAAAGCGATATTATCGCAAACATCGAAATTAAGTGATGTCAAAGTAGAAATGAGAAAGGAGGGAAAAAGGAAGGTGGAAAAAGAGCTTATATCTCAGTTTGAAACAGAGGAGCAAGAAGCAGAGTATTGGGATTCACATAGTCCTCTTGACCTTGCTGCTGAACCTGAAGCTCAAAAGGTGCGGGTAAGGGGTGTTAAAGACAGACCGATAACAGTTCGCCTTGATAGTGAAAGTCGCTCGAAGCTCGACAGATTAGCTGCTGAGCAAGGGCTTGGCCCTTCTAG
>CAZEQL010000024.1:0-16846 GCA_964514415.1 uncultured Dehalococcoidales bacterium | reverse complement strand
ACTAGAGTTCAAGTTGCTTGACAATTTTCTCCAAGATATGCTAGATTTTACATTGGGGATAGCTAAATTGCTACGCTCCATTTAAAAACGTAAGAGTCTCCTTTAGTTTAGGGTAGGGCATAAAAGGTGGAGAGCTGATTTGTTGTGATAGCAATCGGGAGCATGTCAGAAGTTGAACCATTAAAGAATCGAACTTCAGGAATAATTCCCTAATTTATATTTATAATATATTTATAACAAAAGGAGGTAGAAGAATGGCTAGTGCTGGATTGCCACCCGAATTAGAAAAGTTAAAAGGCACAGTCTTGGAACCCGACTTCTTGGAGGTGGAAAGGGGGGCGATAAGGAGATATGCTGAGGCGATAGGCGATTCCAACCCCTTATTTTGTGATGCAGACTACGCTAAGGGTACACGCTACGGAGACATGATATGTCCTCCGGGCTTTTTGGGACGGTCAGTTAAACAGGTGTGGATGATTCCCCCGGGGGTGATGGAGTTTATGAATAAAGTTGGCCAGGTAAGCGGGCTGCCACGCGTCCTTGACGGAGGGATTGACTACGAATTTATGGCTCCTGTTCGTGCTGGTGATACATTGACCGCTAACTACAAGGTTACTGATATAACTCTCCGGGAGACTAAGGGGGGGAAGATAGGATTCGGTACAATTGAGACGAAATACACCAACCAAAACAATGACCTGGTTGCTAAAAGTTACATGTCTGTTATCTTTCGTTAAACCTAATGCTAGTGGAAAGAAAGGAGGTAAAAAGTGCCTAAGCAACTTTATTATGAAGATGTAGAAGTAGATAGTGAGGTAACTCCTTTACAGAAGATTGCCACCACTCAAATGTTGGTCAAATGGGCTGGTGCTTCAGGAGATTATAACCCGCTGCACTATGATTCCACCTTTGCCGAGAGTCAAGGTGTGGGGAAGCCTATTGTCCAGGGAGCGCTCAAGCGCGCCTGGTTGGGGCAGTTGATGACCGACTGGATTGGAGAAGAGGGAACTGTAAAGAAACTTTCCTGTCAGTACCGGGCAATAGATTGGCCACGCAATATGACTTCACTAACCGAATATGCCGATGGTGAAACATGGTGGTGCAAAGGAAAAGTTACCAGGAAATATATTGAAGATGATAAACATTATGTGGAGTGTGAGATTTGGGTTGAAAATGGCAAGGGTGAAAAAACTACTCCCGGGGCGGCAACCGTGATTCTGCCCTCGCACGGCTGAGCCACCCATTGGTTGTGACACGGTTAATATAAATCAGGATATAAATAGTAAAAAGGAGGTAAAAATGGGAAAGCTAGATGGTAAGGTGGCGGTAATTACAGGATCGGGTAGAGGGATAGGAAGAGGCGATGCTCTAGTCCTCGCCAAGGAAGGGGCATCAGTAGTAGTAAGTGACATTGACCCTGAACCTATCAATGAAGTAGTCAATACCATAAAAGCTGCTGGCGGCAATGCCACAGGATGCGTTTGTGACGTAAGAGACCCAAAACAAGTTGATAACTTGATGGATACTGCAGTAAATACCTTTGGAGACCTGAACATCCTGGTCAATAACGCCGGCGTTACCCGTGATGCCATGATAGTCAAAATGACCGATGACCAGTGGAACTTAGTTATGGACATTCACTTAAAGGGAGCTTTTAACTGCATCCGCTCGGCTGGCAGATATATGGCAAAGGAAGGGCATGGTGGCAAGATCGTCAATGTATCATCAGTAGCAGGCTTAATGGGTAATATAGGGCAGATTAATTACTCTTCTGCCAAGGGTGGCCTTATTGCAATGGCTAAGGCAGTGGCAAAAGAGTGGGCCAGATATGGCATAAACTGTAATGCTATCGCTTATGGTTTTGTCCTGACCAGAATGACCGATGAAAAAGAAACAGGGGAAATGGTTTTTGGCGAAGCTTACGGTATCCCCAAGAAAGTAAGGGATGCTTTCATGCAGCAAATTGGCGGGAATGTAATGACACCAGAGCAAGCAGCACAGCCTGTTCTATATTTAGTCTCGCCTGAGTCAGATTTCGTCACGGGTCAGGTACTAAATGCCAGTGCCGGGATGTATATATAGGTGAGCATCCCTAGCTGATTCGGAATTAAAAAGTAAATAGGAGGAAAAAAGAAAGGAAAATGAAAAAATTAGAAGGCAAAGTAGCAATAGTTACAGGGGCAGGAGCAGGATTGGGCAAAGCCTACGCTAAAGAAATGGCCAAGGAAGGCGCGAGCATAGTGGTAAACGATGTAGTTGCTGACACCGCCAATAATGTGGTCGCCGAGATCAAGTCAGCCGGGGGCAAAGCTGCAGTTTGCATTGGTGGAGTAGGGACAAAAGAAGTGGCAGACAAATTGGTGGATACCGCGGTTAAGGAGTTTGGTAAAGTTGATATTCTGGTTAACAATGCCGGGATTACCAGAGATGCTATGCTCCACAAGATGACAGAGGAACAGTGGGATGCAATAATGTATGTTCATTTGAGGGGGGCGTTCCTTAATACTCAGGCCGCAGTCAAATACATGATTGAAAATAAAATAAAAGGGAGAATCATTAACGCTACCTCCCAAGCAGGCATATATGGAAATGTAGGTCAAGCGAACTATTCCACCGCTAAAGCAGGACTTATAGGTTTCACCAAAGCCCTTTCTCGAGAGCTGGTAAGACGCGGAATATGCGTCAATGCTATCGCTCCTCAGGCACGAACACCCATGACGGAGGCAATACCAGACCAAATTAAGCAAGCGATGTTCGATAAGATGGCCCAGGATAGCGTAATACAGCGTATGGGGGAACCAGAGGATGTATGTCCTTTACTGATATTCCTGGCTTCTGATGACTCTTACTTCATAACGGGACAGATAATCTGTGCCACAGGTTCCGTAGGTGTATTATAGAGTAGAAACTATCGAGCGGTAATACCGGTACCGCTACTTTAGAAGCGTATGCCTAGCACTGAAAGGAATTGGGATGCCTCCCCATCTTATGGCTGGGGAGGCATCATAGTTTCATTTAGCAGGAAGCGTAGCTTTGCAGTATAGGACGCGGGTTGGATTTCATTACTAAGTTACTCATTGCCAGCAGAAGGAATAAAAGCCTGCTTTGCATCGGGCTTGACCCTAACCCAGAGCTTATGCCCCGAGTAGGCATTTTAGAATTTAACAAAACTATCATCAATACCACGAGCGATCTGGTATGTGCTTACAAGCCCAATCTGGCTTTTTATGAAGCCATGGGTATCGAAGGGCTTACCTGCTTGCAAAAGACTATCGAGTATATACCTTCAGATATTCCCATAATTGGCGATGCCAAGCGCAGCGACATAGGTAATACCGCCAAAGCTTATGCCAAAGCCCTTTTCTCCATTTTTGGCTTTGATGCTGCTACAGTCAACCCCTACCTTGGTTTCGATTCTATAGAGCCTTTCACTAGCTACCAAGATAAAGGAGTATTCATTCTATGCCGAACGTCAAATAAGGGGGCATTGGATTTCCAGAATCTTTGCGCTAATGGCCTACCATTATACGAAATAGTGGCTCAAAAAGCTAAGGAGTGGAACGTTTTCGGCAATATCGGGCTGGTAGTTGGAGCTACTTATCCCGAGGAATTAAAGAGAGTCCGTTCAATTTGCCCCGAAATGCCTCTACTTATTCCAGGCATTGGGGCTCAAGGTGGAGATTTAGCCCCGGCAGTCAACTACGGAGTGGATGCCCAGAAAGAAAAGGCTATTATCAATGTGTCGAGGCAAATTCTTTATGCTTCAAAGGAAAAGGATTTTGCCCAAGCAGCCAGAAATGTGGCTGAGAAAATCCGCAACCAAATCAATTCTTGTCTAGAAGCAAGATGATTTCGATTATTTTGTCACTCTCTTTTTATTCCTCCCCCTTCAAGAGAGAGGAATAAAAAGGAATCTCTCCCCACGCCACATCTTATTTGGCGAGGGGCGTGAGGGATTCTTTACTACGCTCAGAATAACGGGAGGGGTTGTTAAACAATCTCAAAATGACTGTGGAAATAAAGCTTGGCGACATAGTTCGGCTGCACAAGCCACATCCCTGTGGCAGTTATGAGTGGGAAGTGATGAGAGTCGGCACCGACATTGGCTTAAAGTGCCTCAAGTGTCAAAGAAAGGTGCTTTTGGAAAGAAGTGTTTTTGAGAGAAGGTTAAAAGAGATAATTCCCAGGAGTGGTTAGCCCCTTGATAAGAGGGAGTGGGAACCATCTTGAACAATTTGGAGGGTAGAGCGCAGCTCAGTTTCTGCGACTGACCCGGTAGTGGCAGACAATTCTCTTTAAACTAATCCTTCTTCTCCTCATGAACCAGGGAAACTAAAATGGCACCCAGAATACCAAGGATGGCTAAGAACAACCACGCCATCCTGTAAGAGTCGGTTTTATCCACGATATACCCGAATATAGGAGTGAAAACAACCATGCCAACGGCAGCAACCGCCGCTCCAAAGCCAACGCCCGACGCCGCCATCTTCTTGCCAGCAAGCTCAGCAAGGAAGGTTACATGAACGCCGTGGATGCCGACAGAAAACCCGAAAACAGCAAACAGGACATATACCAGCCAATGTGGAGTATCAGGAGAGATAAACATTGTGACCACGGACATCGCAGTAATAAAAATCCCCATTATTATCAGCGTCCCCTTCCGCTTCCCCCCCAAAAGCCGATCGCTGATGACACCCCAGAGGACTCGCCCACCAACAGTGCCAAATTGGGAAACCATGAGACAGATTCCCGCTACCACCACCGGAATCAGTAAAGTTTCCTTTAAGTAGAGCACCAAATAGGTGGCTAAGGCGACGCTCGTAGCACAATACATCGCTCCCGCTGCACTTTGTAACAAGAGATTACGGTTTGTCACAGTTTGGCGAAGGTCTTTCATGGTAACGAGTGTACTTTTGCTCAATTCCGCTTCAGCAGCAGGCTCACGATAGAAAACGCGACACAAAATAACTACTATCAAGATTGAGGCGCCGATGACAACCACCCCACCACGCCATCCCCACGATAAGGCGATGATGGGCAATATCGCTGCCCCTACTGCCCCCCCGAAGGATATTCCACCTTGCTTGATACCTATTGCCGTTCCCCTCATCCTGGTAGGGAACCACAAAGTTAGAGTTTTGACCGTGGTGGGATTGATAAACTGATAACCTATTCCAGCTATGAAGATAACGACCAGGGCAGGAATGAAAGAGTGAGTCAGTGTCAAGCTAAGAAAGACCAACCCCATTACCCCTGGCCCTGCTACCAGAAAGAGGCGAATACCAAATTTATCGGTGACCCAGCCAGCGTGCGTGCTAAACAAGATCATCCCCAGGTAAATTGCCGACGAGAACATTCCCACTTGAGCCCGGGTGATACCCAGGTCATCTTGCAAAAATGGTGCCAGTGGACCAAACGAGAAAACAGCCATCGAGGCACTGGCTTGAAGAAAGAACATCAATGTCAGGATAATCCACCGGTATCTGCCAGCATCTCCAACGGCACCTACCTCTGATGGAGGCACGGGACTCCCTTTATCAACTCCTGTCATGACAACAATCCCTCCTCAAACACTTATCTTAATTTACATTATAAGTGTACTTAAATAGAAATACCATACAGGAGAAATAATTTCTGCCAAGAAGGGGTTGATGATACATAAATCCTTTCATTTTGATAAACCCCGCGGGTAGGCTAAACTAAAGGTCGAATATTTCTAATTACTGAAGACATTTGAACTATGGCTCGCTGTATTTTCCACATTGATTTAGATGCCTTCTTTGTTTCTGTGGAGCAGGTGGCTGACCCAAAGCTAAAGGGAAAGCCGATAATTGTTGGGGGAGACCCTGAATGCCGCGGTGTGGTAGCCTCTGCCTCCTATGAGGCAAGAGCCTTTGGCATTCACGCAGGCATGCCCTTGTCCAAGGCACGTCGCCTCTGTTCCCAGGTCACTTTTATACGAGTTAACCTGCCTCGTTATAGGGATGCTTCAATCAAATTCATGAGAATTCTGGCTGGTTTTTCTCCCGACATAGAGCCTTTGGGGCTTGATGAAGCCTACCTTGATGTTACTGGATATGAGGAGCCTTATGGCTCTGCCCAGAAACTGGCACTTGCTATAAAAGAAAAAGTACATAAGGAACTCGATCTTACTGCCTCAGTGGGCATCGCTACGTGTAAAGTGGTAGCCAAGATTGCCTCCGATTTATGTAAGCCCGACGGCTTGGTGGAAATAGCTCCAGGGGAGGAGCGGATTTTCCTGAATCCTCTTCCTGTAGCTAAATTGCCCGGAGCAGGGAAAAAAACAGAGCAACGATTAAAGGAATTGGGTATAAGCACCATAGGTGAATTGGCATTGCTTCCTTTAGAAGTAATCAAACTCCGCTTCGGGAAATTTGGGATAGTACTTCATTGCTATGCCAACGGAATAGATGACCGTAAGGTAGAGGCGCCAGGCGAACCTAAATCTATTAGCCAGCAAACCACCTTTTCTAAAGATACATTGGACCGCCGTTTTCTTGAAGCTAACCTTCACCACTTATGTCAAGAAGCCGGCGAGGTGTTACGTTGCCAAGATAAAAGGGCAAAAAGTGTCGCCATAAGGCTGAGGTATGCCGATTTTGAGGTAATCACCCGCCAGGTTGCCTTAAAGGAAGCCAGTAACACAAATCAGGTTATTTTTACTACGGCGCTACGGTTGCTAAATAAAGCTCTAACACAAAAAGGGAAACCAATTCGGCTTATAGGTATTAAAGTATCAAATTTAGTTGGTAAAGAAAAACAACTCCATATGTTTAATTCTGAAATAGAAAAGTCGGAACATTTGGACAAAGCCATAGATCAAATTCGAAGAAAGTATGGTCAAACAGCAATAAAAACCGGCAGGGCACTCACTGCTCGAACCGAGAAGAGCAAACTAACCCCACAACTTTAATAGAAGCCCTAACATATTTGGGAGTACGTTATCATGTTAGCTTGGGATCCTTTATACGTTTGCAGGTTTCACCAGCAGCAACGGGGTATCTCCGTGGTGTAATACACGATCAGCGACACTGCCTAGAAATAGCCGATTAAAACCTGAGCGTCCATGTGTTGACATAGCAGTCAAATTGGCATTGCTTTCGTCAGCAAGGTTGATAATCTCTTCTGCGGCATTGCCAATTGCTACTTCACATTTTACAGTAACCTTCTTGCTTTTTAGCCCGCTCCCTGCTTCCTCCATGTAAGCTTCAGCTTTCGTCTTTAGCTGCGCGATTTCCGCCTCGGTATATGGAATTGTCTTAACCACCTCTGTACCAGCGGCAACATAATGAGTCGCAGCTATTACCTGAAAGAGGGTAACTTCTGGTTTTGACTCCGTGGTCGCTTCCGACATAAGCTCTTCAATATAGGGCAAGATAGCCTCACCCAGTTTAGAACCATCCAAAGGAACAAGCACCTTGTTCAACATTCCTTTTCCAGGCATTGCTAGGGGAGCTCCCGCTCTTATAAGCAGCACTGGTTTACTTGTCTCTCGGATCACCTTATCAGCTGTGCTTCCGAGAACCCAACGCTTCATGCCAGCTTGGCCATGAGTTGCCATGGCAATAAGGCTGATATCTTCCCTTTTGGCACAACTAATGATTTCCTTATTCGGCTCCCCAACCAAGAAAATAGTTTCCACCTTACCCTCTCCCCTCAACTGTTCTTTCACAACTCGCGCCATGTGCTCAATATAGACGTCCTGCTTGTGAGAGAATATCCCTAATTCCGGTGGGCAAACATGTAACAAGATAAGCTCGGAACCAAACCTCTCACTCAACTCCTCTGCATAAGGCAGGGCCACCTCTGAGAAGTCAGACCCATCTAGTGGAACAAGTATTTTTTTGTACATTTACTACCCCCTTATCTATTAAGACTTTAATATTCCTCTCGTTCCCTATGTTTTGCCTGGTAATGCTCTAAAGAATGATACCCCTTGGGAAACCCACAGCCCCCCTCTCCAGGCTACCCTCAGTAGTATGTCACGCCCAAAAGTGTAACTGTTAAGGTACTACGTCTATTCTGTATATCGTGCATTATACTATTATTACTACCCAATATTACTACCCAACAAGCACCACCCCCTTGATTCTTAACTTAAAACAAAAGTATAATCCAGTCTAATTAGTAGGAAGGAGAGAAACAATGCCACCTTACGCTTTTTTTCACAGGCAGTTTATGCCGCTAGCTGAAGCTAAAATAGGAGTCCTAACACATGCCCTTCACTATGGCACCGCTTGCTTCGATGGTATCCGCGGTAATTGGGATAGCGAGCAAAAAAAGTTTTGCTTATTCAGGATTGAGGATCACTATAAACGCATGCTTGACGGCTGTCGTATCTTAAAGATACACCTTCCCTATTCCCTTGACGAGCTATGCCACCTGACCATAGAGCTTGTAGAAAAAAGCGGCTATGAGGAAGATGTATATATCCGCCCCCTAGCTTACAAAAGTTCTGAAACTGTGGGAGTTCGCCTTCACGATTTAGAAGACGATTTCCTTATCATTGTGACCACACTTCCTCCTTACCTCGGTACTGGAAAGGGTGCTTGCTGCTGCACTTCTTCATGGCGCCGCGTTGACGATACCATGATCCCAGCACGAGGCAAGATTTGTGGTATTTATGTGAATAGCGCCTTAGCTAAAACCGAAGCCTGGGAAAATGGCTTTGATGAAGCAATATTGTTAACCCACGACGGGCATGTCTCTGAAGGCAGCGGTGAGAATATCTTCCTTGTTAACAATGGGAAACTGGTCACTCCTCCTCCCTCAGATAATATCCTTATGGGCCTTACTAGAGATACAGTCATAAAATTAGCCCAAAATGAGCTAGGCATAGATACGATTGAGCGGCAAGTGGATAGAAGTGAACTTTATCTGGCCGAAGAATGCTTCTTTACTGGAACTGCAGCTCACATCGCCCCAATTGTGGAAATTGACCACCGTTCGGTAGGCACAGGCGAGATTGGCAAAATAACCTCTAAATTACAAAAACTCTTCACTGAAGTGATACTGGGAAGAAACCCCAAGTACTCCACCTGGTATACTTTTCTTCCTAAAAAGTAGAACCATCAAACTCCAAAGTCAGGAGTCTTCCAATTACTATCAGAAATGGGAAAGGGCCCTTGAGGACTTCCGCCCGAAAAGTTGACACCGTGACTTATCTCTAAAGCCTTGAGCAGGTAGAGGAGACGGCAGCTCTGCTCCAGCACACTAGTATAGTAACAGGCTTCCTCTAACAATTGGCTGGCGGCAAAACTTCCATGCCCTCGTACCAAAACGACTTTGTGTTGCCTTAGTTCCTCGGCTATTTCTTCAACATATTCTCCAACTTTTACCACCATCTCCTCCCCTAAGATAGGCACTTTAGCCAATACCGCCTGACCCTCCGTATCATAAGGTATAATTTCTTTTTCTGTAAAGGATAAGGCAAGCGCATAAGGGGGATGAGCGTGAATCACTGCCAGTGCTGAAGTCTTCTTATAAACACAGCGGTGAACTGCTAGCTCTGCTGAAGCTAAGGATGTAGCTCCATCATTCTTGGTAATCCCAATTTTCACCAAATCTGCTTCCTCAATAGAGCTTAACATGCTACCTCTATGGGTAATAATCAGATCCTCTCCACTCTTGATGCTAAGATTACCCCCATGAGAGGAGACCAGCCCTTGTGTAAAAAGAGTATGTCCCACCTTTTGGAATTGCGCTAACATTACCTTTAAATCCTGAAAGTTAAGCTCCAAATTTTAAACTCCACTTCCTAAACAACTTCAACAACCCAAATCCCAAACGTTTAGGATTTAGATATTAGTACTTAGTGTTTATCTATTAGGGCATACGCCGAATTACAGCAACCACCCTTCCTTGAATCTCAACATTATCTGGAGTAGTATAAATGGGTTTCATCTGGCTATTTGCCGACTCCAGGCGAATACGCTTCGGCTCAGTAAAAAGCTTTTTGAGTGTAACCTCCTGTTCCTTCTTAAGCCAAACCGCTACCGTATCGCCATTCTCAGCACTATTCACATAGTCCATTAATACTATGTCCCCATCCCCTATCAAGGCATCCAGCATGGAGTCACCCTTCACTCGAAGAGCATAAATGTTTTCCCTGCCGCGTATTAATTCCTCGCTCACTTCCAATCCCTCGACGGAAATAACATTCCCGCTATCGGAAGCAGGCACCGGAATAGGTTCACCAGCAGCTATCTCTCCTACTATAGGAATATAAACAAGCTTCCCATCCTTTTGCCTCCTGTTCAAGAACTCAATCCCCCGAGAGATATCACTATGACGGCGGATATGTCCTGCTTCCTCTAGTTTATTTAGGTTATAAGATACTACCGAGGTAGAACTTATTCCACATCCAACGGCAATGTCCCTGATACTGGGAGGATAACCTTTATCACGCAAAAAATCAGTGATAAAGCTGATGATATGCTCCTGCTTTGAAGAAAGTGACTTGGCAACCAAGAATATTCTTACCCCTCGCTCTCTTGAGATTGCTTCGCTTCCCCTTCGCTACACCCAAGGCTTGGGCTCGCAACGACGAGATTCAACTTCTTCATCAGCCGCGATTTGAGTCTGGCGCCTTTATTCTGATGAAAAATTCCTTTGTTTACCACTTTATCTATGCTACTTATAGCTGCTACAACTTCCTCTTGTGCTGAATCTCCTCTCTGGACAATAAGCTTCTCCGCTTTAGTTATACGCGTCTTAACCGCACTTTGTACTGAGCGATTCCGCAATCTTTTCCTTTCTGCTGACCTCGCTACTTTGTTAATTGATTTTCTCTCTGGCATCTATTTCTCCTTTCCTAATTACGGTTATTACATTCCACACCGAGTAGATCCTAGATATTATTTTAGTTAGCTGAGCTGTACTTTTTACTTCCAAAGTGAAAACCAGTGAGGTAACACTATCGTTACGATTAGTTACATTAACCTCATTAAGATTTACCCCTTCCTCAGCTATGATAACACTAATGTCCCTAACAAGACCAACTCTATCCCAAGCATCGACCTGGATAGTTGTAGGGTATACTTGCTCCACTTCACCCCAACCCACCTCAACCAATCTTTCCACTTCTGCTTCATTGATAATATTGATACAATCCCTACGATGCACAGTAATACCTCGACCTTGAGTAATATAACCAATAATCTCATCCCCAGGCAAGGGATGGCAACAATTAGCCAAACGAGTAAGTAAATCACCTACACCCAATACCTTAATGCTTACAGGGCTAATTTTCCGAGGAGGTAAAATCCCAATCATTTCGTGAGGCTGTTCAGATTCAGCACTTAATTTAAGCGCCACTTGAGAAGGGGTGATACTACCACATCCGAGAGCAGCCAAAAAATCATCCGAATTCTTATAATCACACAGACCCGCTATTTCATCAACGCTAGACGGGCTGACGCCTAAACGTTTAAGTTCCTTATCCCAAAGATGCTTACCCCGCTCCACGCACTGGCTTCGCTCCTGTTTTTTGAACCATTGTCGAATCTTTCCACGCGCATGAGATGTTTTAACATAGCCAAGCTCAAGATTAAGCCAATCCAGACTGGGACCTTTGTTTACTTTGCCAGCTATAATCTCCACCACATCGCCATTCTTAAGGGTGTAACTCAAATGCCTCAGTTGTCCATTCACTTTTGCCCCAATACAACGGTAGCCCATGTCTGTATGAATTCGGAAAGCAAAATCAAGGGGAGTAGCACCCTTAGGCAAATCCTTTATCTCGCCTTTGGGAGTATAGACAAATACCCTATCTGTGAGGATATCAGTTTTAACAGATTCTACAAACTCTTCACTATCAAGCTCTTCCCGCAACTCACCAAGCTCACGTAGCCAAGACATTTCAGTGTCAAAAGGCGCCTCTCTCTCTTTGCCTTCCTTGTAACGCCAGTGAGCAGCTATCCCATAGTCATCGACTCGGTGCATATCATGAGTTCGAATTTGTATTTCCATCGGAGTTGTGCCTTGGCACATCACTGTGGTATGCAGGGATTGATAACCATTATCCTTGGGGTTGGCAATAAAATCATCAAATTCTTCAGGTATAGGATGCCAACAATTGTGAATCGTCCCTAACGCTTTATAACAGTCCGAAACCGAGTCTACTAATACACGCAAGGCAAAAAGGTCATGAATATCGCCAAAATCCTTGCCCAGCATAGCGTACTTGTCTATCTTTCGGTAGATACTGTAAATATGTTTCGGCCTACCAAAAACCTTAGCCTTTATACCAGCTTTGCGTAACTCTTGACTTAGCATTTGACTAACCTCAATTACAAAGCTTTCCCTTTCTGCTCGCCTTCCAGCTACTAAGTTAGCAAGTCGCCGATACTGCTGTGGCTCCAGATAACGAAAAGCTAGATCCTCCAATTGCCATTTTATTTTCCATATACCTAAACGGTGTGCCAGGGGCGCGTATATCTCTAGTGTCTCCTGAGCAATTGCTCTGCGTCTCTCTAAGGGTAAAGCCCCTAGCGTGCGCATATTATGTAACCTATCAGCTAGTTTAATAAAAACTACACGTAAGTCTTCCGCCGTAGCTATGAGCATTTTGCGTAAATTCTCAGCCTGAACCTTTGACCTCGTCTCCCCTTCTTCAGTTCGGCTTGTGATTTTGTTCAGCTTAGTAACCCCACCAACCAATTTAGTTACCCGGGGGCCAAAGTTAGCCTTAATTTCATCCAGTGATATACCACAATCCTCAGAAACATCATGTAGCAAGGCAGCAGCTAAAGTATCAGTATCAAGTCGAAGGTCAGCCAAGGTTGTGGCTACATGCAGAGGGTGCTCTAAATAAGGCTTCCCCGATTTTCGCACTTGCCCCTGGTGTGCTCGCGAAGCAAATTCGTAAGCAGCCTTAATCAACTCTACCCCATCATCGGGTAGATATTCACTGGCCTTTGCTACAAGCGAATTAACGTTCATGTGATTAATTCCATAATAACGCAGCAATAAAAGTAAAGCAAATCAATCAAATGTGGTAAACTGAAAACCAAAACATGTTGAGAAGGGAGGGCTTCTTTGTATAAAGCGCCTCGGGGCACATTCGATATTTTGCCACAAGAGCAAGTCTACTGGAAATACGTAGAGGAAAAGGCTGCTTCTTTGTGCCAGCTTTATGGCTATCGCCTCTTGCGTACGCCGATATTCGAAGACGCACAATTGTTCTCTCGCACTGTGGCTGGAGGGACAGATATCATTGACAAGGAAATGTACATCTTCAAAGATAGAAGTGGACAAAAACTAGCTTTAAGGGCAGAGGGGACAGCCCCGGTTTGCCGGGCTTATCTGGAGCATGGATTATTCAACTCCGCTCAACCCGTAAGGTTTTATTATATTGGACCTGCTTTCAGATATGAGCGCCCACAAGCTGGGCGCTATCGCCAACATCACCAGTTTGGCTTTGAGGCTATAGGCGAGGCTGACCCAATTCTCGATGTTGAGGTCATCGAACTGGCATGGCAATTTTTCCTTTCTCTGGGCCTTTCTGAATTTTCCATCCAGCTTAATAGCATTGGATGTAAGCTTTGCCAACCTAAGTATATAGAAGTGCTAAAACAACACTACTCCAAATATACGGAGCAACTTTGTCCCGACTGTAAAGTTCGGTTAGCCAAGAACCCCTTACGCCTACTTGATTGCAAAAAAGCCTCTTGCCAGAAAATAGCTGAAACAGTACCAAAAATCACGGATTATTTGTGCGCCGAATGCCAAGCACATTTCCAAAACGTTCAAAGATACTTAGTGACACTGGGAATTCCTTTCCAATTAAACCACAAACTGGTACGTGGTTTGGATTACTACACCAGAACCGTGTTTGAGGTTGAACCTCAAAAGGGAGGAGGACAAAGCGCATGTGGTGGAGGCGGTCGCTACGATAACCTCATCGAACAATTAGGAGCAAAACCAACTCCCGCAGTTGGTTTTGCTGCCGGTATAGAAAGACTGATACTAAATTTAAAAAGACAGCAAATAACTGTCCCCCCTTTGTCTGCACCTAGTGTTTTTGTTGCCTCTCTTGGAGATAAGGCAAAGATTGAAGCAATAAGGCTAGTCTCTAAGTTACGAAAAGCTGGAATTGCTGTGATTCAAGCGGTAGGTGACAAAAGTTTGAAAGCACAATTAAGGCAAGCTAACGCTCTTAGCACCAATTATACCATCATCATAGGTAAAGCAGAAATTGAAAACCAAATTGTAGTATTACGCGATATGAAGAACGGAGAACAGAGAAGCATCCCCCAAGCCGAAATAGTCACAACACTTAAACAGAATCAAACACTCGAATAACATCGGAATATGTCTCCTTTCTCCAGTTATGCTATAATAACGATGATGCCCTTAGCTACTATTAATACCAAGAAAAAATTTACCCTCTCCCCCGCAATTACTTGGCAATTCTCATTCCACTAAAATGCTTTCACCATGAGATGAATTAATTATGTTGCAAACAGAGATGAACAATGGATTAAATAACGAATATACCGCTCAAGATATTCAAATTTTGGATGAAATCAAAGCCGTACGTTTACGGCCCGGAATGTATATCGGAGGTACTGACCGGCACGGATTACACCAACTTCTCTACGAGATAGTCTATAACAGCATAGATGAAGCTATGGCCGGCTTCTGTGACCAAGTTGAGATAACAATCCATAAGGATAACAGCGTCACTGTGATTGACAATGGGCGAGGCATCCCTACTGATATTATCCCAGGACAGGATATCACAGCCCTACAAGCAGTAATGACTCACTTGCACGCCGGAGCCAAGTTCGGGGGGCATGTCTACAGCATCTCTAGCGGCTTACATGGCGTTGGTGCTTCAGTGGTAAATGCCCTATCCACCTGGCTCAAAGTCGAAATTAAACGGCAGGGAAAACTTTACCGTCAAGAATATCGGCGAGGTTTTCCTCAAGGAGACATAGAAGTTATTGGTGATGCCCAGAATACAGGCACTTTAATTACTTTCCTTGCTGATACGGAAATTTTTGAAGACCTTGACTACGATTTCGATACAGTTTCCCAGCGACTAAAGGAGTTGGCTTACCTGAATAAGGGAATAGAAATAGCTTTTAGAGATGCGAGGAACGAGCAAGAGGGAACTTTCTATTTCGAAGGGGGCATAGCTAGTTTTGTTCGCCGATTGAACAAAAATAGAGCAGTCATCCACCCACACCCTATTTATTTTTCAACCATGACAGACAGCACTATGATTGAAGTAGCCCTACAATATAAGGACAGTTTCACAGAATCCAGTTTCTCCTTCGCTAACTGCGTCAACACTAGAGACGGAGGTAGCCATCTTACTGGCTTTCGTTCAGCATTAACCCGCGTCCTTAATGACTACGCCCGAACCAGTAAACTTATAAAGGATACCGAACCTAACCTAACAGGTGATGACGTACGCGAAGGGTCAGTATCTGTCATCAGTGTAAAACTGCCCCAACCCCAATTTGAAGGGCAAACTAAGGCAAAGCTGGGGAATCCGGAGGTAAAAAGTCAGGTTGAATCTGTAGTGGCGAACGGCCTGTCCCTATATCTGGAGCAACATCCGGACGCAGCAAAGGCGATTATAGAGAAATGCCTCGTCGCATCCAAGGCCAGAGAGGCGGCACGTAAGGCTCGTGAGCTTGTCTTTAAAAAGATTGGCTTCGAAACATCAACACTACCTGGGAAACTAGCCGATTGTGCCGACAAAGAGCCAGCATCGTGTGAGCTTTACTTAGTTGAAGGTGATTCAGCAGGCGGTTCGGCTAAACAAGGGCGAGATCGGCGTTTTCAAGCCATTCTCCCTTTAAGAGGCAAGATCCTTAACGTGGAGAAAGCTACTAAAGACAAGATTATAGAGCACGAAGAATTAAGAGCCATTATCACAGCGCTAAAGGCAAATGCCGACGAGCAATTTGATATTTCCAGGCTTCGCTACCACAAAGTAATCATTATGACCGATGCTGACATTGATGGTTCACATATTCGTACCCTACTTCTTACTTTCTTTTATCGCCATATGGTAGAATTAATTAACCAAGGTCATCTCTTCATTGCTCAACCGCCCCTTTACCGTATCAAGTCTGGTAAACACCAATTCTGGGTGTACTCCGAACAGGAAAAGGGGGAAAAAACTAAGGAGCTGGGAGGAAATAAGCTAGAAATTCAAAGATATAAAGGACTAGGGGAGATGAGCCCTGCACAGCTTTGGGAGACGACTATGAATCCTGACAAAAGAACCTTGCTTAAAGTAGAAGTAGAGGATGCTATAGCCGCAGACCAAGTTTTCCACATGCTAATGGGCAACGAAGTTCTACCTCGCAAAATATTCATCCAAACCCACGCTCAAAGTGTAAGGAATCTGGATATCTAACCGTTAGGCTTCCCGGACGCTATGTTCTCTCCAATCCCCACGAAGTAGGTGCAGGCCAGATAAATCAAGTTCCATGCTATCAAAGCACACGCTTCATTGTCAGAGAAACAGAATAGCGCCTCAAGCGAAGGTTATCCCGAACCTGATCCAGTAATTTTCTAGGCGGCTTATCCCTTTTTGCCTCTTGACTAGTCGATATCGCTTGTGTATAACATTGATAATCTACCAAAGAATCTTACAAACGGCAATAATTATTGAGATATACGGCGGTTCTGCCGTCTATTAACAGCTATGTGGCACATTCGCCATCACTGGCTCGTGTGAGGAAACAAAACCAATGCGCTCAAACCCTAACACTCAAGAAGGCATAACTGATGAATAAGATTTTTCTTGTGACCCTTAAATTTTTACTCATCTCTGTCGTGATTTATTTCGGTATTGCCGCTG
>CAZEQL010000023.1:0-18434 GCA_964514415.1 uncultured Dehalococcoidales bacterium | reverse complement strand
TGGACGAGTACAAAATGTTGCTAAAAAGGTTAATATTATATAGAATTTGTTCTGCTGGCCAAAAATCCTTTTATCAATTCAAATCTAAAGGAGGGAAGGTGATTTGTATGCACTGGGAAGACATTTGTTACTGGAATTAAAAGACTGCAATAAGGAGGTGCTGGATGACTTAGATTTTCTCAAAGATTGCCTTAATGAAGCTGCTGTGCGGTGTGGCGCCAGTGTAGTTGGCGAATCTTTTTACCACTTCTCTCCCCAAGGGGTGAGCGGAGTGGTTAACATCGCCGAGTCGCATATTTCCATTCATACCTGGCCCGAATATGGGTATGCCGCTGTGGATGTCTTCACTTGTGGAGATGATGTGAACCCTGAGGAAGCTGCCAAGCTAATAGAAGAGAAACTGGAAGCCTCCAATTGCTCTTTAATCGAGTTGCGCAGAGGCATTGTAGAACATAGCCAGGTCAGTTGTGCAACAAAATGAAAGATAAAGACCCTGATAAACATAAATGGTTCCATGACTGTATCAGCCCCAACCTTACTATGCTGCACAGTGTTAAGGAGATTATATATTCAGGGCAGAGCAAGTTTCAGTCTATAGATATTATCAATACCGGCAGCTTCGGTATCTGTCTTATCCTGGATGGTAAAATTCAATCCAGTGAGACGGATGAATTTATTTACCATGAAGCTTTAGTACATCCAGTTATGCTCACTCATCCCAAGCCGGAAAGAGTATTTATTGCTGGAGGAGGGGAAGGAGCTACTCTTCGAGAAGTTCTGGCACATAAGACGGTAAAGAAGGCTGTCATGGTAGATATTGATAAAGAAGTAGTGGATGTCTGTCGTCGCTTCTTGCCCTCATTTCACCAAAGCTCATTTGATAATCCCCGAGCCGAGCTTCATTTTGTCAATGCTAGAAAATATTTAGAGGAAAGTAGCGACAGATTCGACGTCATCATTATCGATTTAGCTGACCCTTTAGCTCAGGGACCAGCTCGATTGTTATACACACAAGAATTCTACCAAATAGTTAAACAGAGGCTACAGCCCGATGGCATTATGTCAGTACAAGCTGAACCCGCTGGATGGAGCGATTCACAAGCCTTTACTGCTATTGCTAACACTCTAAAAAGCATCTTCCCAATAGTTCGCCCTTATCAGGCTCACATACCTTCTTTTCTTAGTTTATGGGGATTTATTTCCGCTTCCCAAAATCTTGACCCTACTAAATTGGCGCCTGAAGAAATCGATACCAGAATTTCAGCAAGAGCATCAAAGAAACTAAAATCCTATGATGGACTCACCCACCAAGCTATGTTCACCATCCCTAAGCATATTCGGCATCAATTAAGTAGTGCCAAAAAAGTCGTCACCGACAAAGAACCCATTTTCACTTACTGAGACTTTCCTTAGAATCTTTCCTTTAAAGAGATTGAACTCCAATGCTATAATACCCCTTGAATCCTCATGGATATTTTAGCTGCACTTAATCTTGACCAGAGAAAAGCCGTAGAAACAATTGAAGGACCTGTGCTTATCCTGGCTGGCCCTGGCAGCGGCAAGACCAGAGTGATTACCCATCGGGTGGCTTATCTTATTAAAGTTTGCGGCGTTAATCCCTATCATGTTATGGCAGTTACCTTCACCAACAAAGCCGCCAGGGAAATGAAGGAAAGGTTAGAGCAGCTCCTGGGCCAAGCAGTAGAAGCTTTAACTTTAGGCACGTTTCATGCCATCTGCGCTCGCATCCTCCGACGTGAGGGCAAATCCATAGGGCTTGATTCAGGATTCGTTATTTACGATGAAGCGGATCAGACGAGCTTGATAAAACAAACTCTGGAAGAGCTGAATCTCAATCACAAGCAATACGCCCCCCGTTCGTTACGCTCGGCTATTAGCGCTGCTAAAAGCCATCTTATCAGCCCTAAAAACTATGCCCAGCAGATTAATAGCTATTTTGAGGAGATAGTTCACAGGGTTTACGAACGTTACCAACAATTACTCGGTCAGGGACAAGCAGTGGATTTCGATGACCTATTGATGAAGACCGTGCAGTTATTCCAGGGTCATCCTGAAATTCTCGCTAAATACCAGTCAAGGTATGTCCACATCCTGGTTGACGAATTTCAGGACACCAATATTGCCCAATATATGCTTATGAAGCAGCTAGCAGGGAAATACCACAATATTTGTGTGGTTGGTGATCCCGACCAATCCATTTATTCCTGGAGATTTGCCGATTTACGCAACATCTTGAGCTTTGAAAAAGACTATCCCAAAGCCAAAGTTGTGCTTCTAGAGCAAAACTATCGCTCCACCAAGACCATTTTAGAGCTAGCTTCAGATATTATCTCAGCAAACGTGCAGCGCAAACCAAAAAGCCTGTGGACGGAAAACGAAGTTGGTTCTAAAATCTCCATTATTGAGAATTACAGCGAGGGAGAAGAAGCTCAATCCGTGGTTAATGAGATAGAGAAACTAATTAGCCAGGAACGAATATCGCTCAAAGATTGCGCTGTCATGTATCGGGTTAATGCACAGTCGCGGGTGTTAGAGGAAACCTTTATGCGCTATGGAGTGCCTTACAGGCTTGTTGGTGGCACTCGTTTTTATCAAAGACAGGAAGTCAGGGATATCATTGCCTATCTCAGGCTTATTCACAATCCACAGGATAATGTCAGCCTGGCTCGAATAATAAATGTTCCTAAACGTGGTATCGGGCAACGTACCCTCAACCAGCTTCAAGCTCAGGCAAAAAGCCATGGTATCTCTTTATATAGTGCCTTAAAACAGGTGATAGTGGGAAAAGCTCTCTCTACACGTGTTATTCCGGTCTTGACTGGGTTCGCTGATCTTATGGATAAACTTATTGTCAAAAGGCATGAATTAAGCCTCGTCGATCTCTTAGACGAGGTATTGAAGCGCACTAGATACAGGGAATATATTTTGGAGAAAGAGGGTGGCGAGGAGCGATGGGAGAATATACTGGAATTAAAAGGTGTCGTCAAGAAATATGATAAGCTTAATTTTGAAGAGGCATTAGCCACCTTTTTGGAGAAAGTAAGCCTGGTATCAGACATAGATGAACTGGATGAGAAAGCTGATGCCGTAACTCTAATTACATTGCATCAAGCCAAGGGTCTGGAATTTCCCGTGGTATTCATTGTCGGTATGGAAGAAGGACTTCTCCCTCACAGGAAATCCTTCGCCGCGCCAGAAGAAATGGAAGAAGAGCGCCGCCTTTGCTATGTTGGCGTAACTAGAGCTAAGAAGCGACTCTACCTCCTCCGTAGTTACCATCGCAGCTTGTTTGGTAGCAGCTCAGCGAATCCCCCATCCCGCTTTCTCCAGGACATGTCATCACACTTGGTAACTGCTAAGGGACTGTGGGAGGAGAGCTTAACCCCTATAACCAGTGTTTACTCCCAACCTCTTGCCCCTCCTCTTAACACATTAAACTTAAAGGTAGGTGACCATGTCCACCACAGCAAATTTGGCTATGGCATAGTAATGAATTGTCTTCCCAGCAGGGATGACCAAGAGGCGACTGTGGTTTTTGAAGAAGCCGGGGTTAAAAAGCTCTTACTCAGCCTAGCGCCTCTAGAGAAAATTGAAGAAGATTCATCCGATTCTCTTCCCTAACTCCTTGACAGGATACACGAAAGCGTGTAAAATAACTTTAAATGCCTATTAAAGTATTAGCTCCAGACGTGGTTTCCAAGATTGCCGCTGGGGAGGTGATTGAGCGGCCAGCTTCAGTGGTAAAGGAGTTGATAGAAAATTCCCTCGATGCTGGGGCTACTCAGATCACCGTGGAAGCCCAAAGCGGTGGGATAGAGCTAATTAAAGTGAGCGACAATGGGGTGGGTATTCCTGCTTCAGAAGTAGAGCTCGCCTTCCGCCGCTATGCCACGAGCAAGATCATCAACTTAGAAGATTTGGGGGACATCTCCAGCCTTGGCTTTCGTGGCGAAGCCTTGCCCAGCATCGCCGCTGTGGCTGAGGTGGAAATTCTCACTCAAACATCCTCAGATGATATTGGCAGCTACATGCATTTGAGAAAAGGTGACATAATTCGCAGGGAGAGCCGTGCCAGACCCCAAGGTACCACCATAACCGTACGTCGGTTGTTTTACTATTTCCCTGCGCGATTTAAGTTTCTCAAATCGGTGAATACTGAAAATAGCCATATCGCCAACATATTAAGCCAATATGCTCTGGCTTTCCCCGAGGTTAAGTTCCATTTGTTTTTGGATAAGCACCCCAGCCTGCAAACTACAGGCAAGGGCGATCTTCGGGACGCGGTAAGCCATGTATATGGTCTGGAGGCAGCTCAAGGAATGCTAAAGGTGGGGAAGAAGGATGCCTTGGCCGAAATTAGCGGTCTGGTAAGCCCACCCTCCTTAACTCGCTCCAATCGTAGCTATCTTAGCTTCTTTGTCAATCGAAGGTGGGTATACAGTCCTTTGCTAACCAGGGCAACTGAGGAAGCCTATCACGGGCTACTTATGGATGGTAAGCATCCCATCGCTGTTATCAATATTTCTTTGCCAGCTCAAGAACTTGATGTTAATGTCCATCCTACCAAAGCCCAGATAAAATTTTGCCATGAGCAAGCTATCTTTGCCGATGTGGAAAAGGCGGTAACGGAAACATTATCCAGAACACCTCTAGCCACCACCAAAGCTGTACCCTTCTCAGCCTCCCCATGGCAATGGCAAAGCCCCCAGATGATATCCCAGCTAAGGGATAATGAACCAACCTTTACCACCACCCCTTTGCCTACTGAAGGATTGCCCGCCTTGAGGGTGCTGGGGCAGGTAGCCAATACCTACATTATCGCCGAGGGACCTGACGGGCTTTACCTCATTGACCAGCATGCTGCCCATGAGCGCATACTTTACGAGAGAATTTTAGCCCAGTGGTCACAAAAGGAGGTTGAAGTTCAAGGTTTACTTCAGCCAATAACTATAGAGCTTAGCCCCAGGGAAGAGGAAACCATGAAAACTAACGAAGGGATCCTCTCTCAATTCGGCTTCAATGTTGATCCCTTTGGTGATAGAAGCTACCTGATACGCGCCGTGCCAGCGTTAATGATAAAGACAAATATCACCGAGGTAATACGCATACTACTTACCAATCTTGTAAGCAAAGAAATTCCCACTCCATGGGAGGAGAGGATAGCCCAATCCCTCGCCTGCCATAGTGCCATCAGAGGAGGACAGCAGCTAAACAATGGAGAAATGAGGGAACTAATAAACCAATTAGAGCAAGCCCATCAACCACGCACTTGCCCCCATGGCAGGCCAGCTATGATTCATCTGACCTTACATCAATTAGAAAAGGAATTCGGCAGAATAAGCTAGTCTCAACCTTCCATTTTTCCAGGATATCCTAAATTCTCACTTCCTAGACAAGAACCAAATAAATAGATTAGAATAGGCGATTGAAATAACTATGTTAATGAAGGGAGCGAAATAAGCAATGGCAAAGGAGCAAATTCTAAATCAGCCAAGATTGTTAACTGAGGTCGAATCCAAAGAACTTCTCAAGAAGGCGGGAATACCCGTTATTGAAACCAAGCTGGCTAGGAGTAAAAAAGAAGCTATTTCCCTAAGTAAAGAAATGGGCTTCCCCGCAGTGTTAAAAATAAACTCCCCTGATGTTACTCACAAAAGTGATTCCGGCGGCGTTAGACTGGGATTAGCCAACGCTACCCAGGTGGATAAAGCTTACAGTGCAATTATGTCAACTGTGAAGCAAAAGTACCCCCAAGCTGCAATTCAGGGCGTATCAGTACAAAAGATGGCCCCACCTGGAATAGAAGTGATTGTCGGCATGAACAAAGACCCTCAATTCGGGCCTGTGCTCATGTTTGGCCTTGGCGGCGTTTTAGTAGAGATACTAAAGGATGTTTCCTTCAGAATAGTCCCCGTTACTACGAGAGATGCTCAAGAGATGATTCGGGAGATAAAGGGATACCCTGTGTTAGAAGGATATAGAGGGCAAGAGCCCGTTAGCATCCATGCACTGGAAGAGCTCATAGTCAAGGTATCCCAATTTGTAGAGCAAAATCCTCAAATTAAAGAACTTGACCTCAATCCCGTTTTTGCTTATAAGAACAAGGCTATAGCTGCCGATGCCAGGATAATTCTAGAGGGATAGTAACTAACAGTCTGTATCTCTTTATTCAGCAAGGATAGTCTAGAAAGAATCTACCTCATCTAGAATTAGTATGAGCGAATGGTAGGCAGCGCGGGTTACGAAGTCTCAGCACCTCACGCAGGATTCTGAATAGTCCGCCAGATGTCCCAAGGTCATTATGGCTCTATCAGGACTGGAGAAAGTTAATATATTGCCGCTTCCCTCCAGTTTATTTTTAACTCCATCCTTGCATGGCCCGATTAAACAAAAGACCAAAGGCTTGTCTGGATGAGATTTTGTTACTCCTTCTATGAGTTGAAGAAGATCATGCGTAAACACAGCGCCAGTGATACACAGAACTGCATCCACCCCCAGATCGTCGAGCAGGGCTCTCACCGATACGTCTAGAACTTCAAATAGCGGCTTTTTCCCCACCAAGGAAGCTGGCCATACATCCGCTGGGTTGCAAACATTTTGCCAAGAAGGATATATAGCACTTAGCCGATTAACAGTTGTAGGTGATAGTTTGGCCACCTCCAAACCAGATCTTTGGCAAGCATCTACTCCCATAACACCAAACCCACCAGTGGTGGTAACCACACCTATCCTTCTTCCTTTCATCAGCGGCAATGTATAAAAAGCTTTTACCGTATCGCCGAATTCCTCCACATCATTCACTTTGATTACTCCTGCTTGTTTGAAAGCTGCATCCCAGATCTCATTCTTACCTGTCAAAGAGCCTGTATGTGACTGAGCCGCTCGGGCACCTTGCTCAGTCCTTCCCGTCTTGAGGACAACTACCGGTTTTTTTCGAGCTACTTGCCCAACCTGTTTCAAAAATCCCGAAGCATCCTTCATCCCCTCAATATGCATAGCTAGCACTTTCGTGTCAGCATCTTGTTCGAAGTACTCTAAAGCATCGCCAAAATGAATATCAGTGCCGTTGCCCAAATCAATACCTTTACCTAATAATTTCAAATTCCCGACGCCAGCAAAGAAGGGACCACTCTGGCACACAAGCCCCACTGGCACTTCTTCCATCTCCGCAGCAGCATAAGAAGAACTGAACTTGATATATGCATTAGCCGTGCCAAAGGTATTGGGACCTAATACCTTAGTATCTGTCCCCCTAATAACTTCATCGATCTCCCTTTGTAATTGCTTGCCCTTCTCATCATCAGCATCAGTGAAACCCTGAGTCACTATAGTCACAGCCTTAATACCTTTATCAACGCATTCCTTAACTACTCCAGGAACAAGCTCCCGAGGCAGATTTATCACTGCTAAGTCAATATCTCCGGGAGCATCTGCTATGGTGGCATAGGTTTTTAATCCCCGTACTTCACTCGTCTTGGGATGTATGGGGTAAATTTTACCCTGATAACCATAGTTAATCAGATTTGTTAACACGTCAATCGCCATACCATGTATTACCATTGGTGACCGTGGCACTCCGACAATAGCCACAGATTTAGGCTCTACAAACTTTTTCATTTGCGCTACTACATCCACGGGTAAACACCTCCGAACGATAAATTTGCCTGTCAAAATTTAGTGTCTATGAAGAGCTACAACATCATAAATGGATTCTCCTAAGAATTATACCTGTCTGTTGTTGCTAAATCAATTTTCATTGACATAGTATCCCCAAAAGATACAAACTTTGGTAAACTATTACACCAAATTTACATCGGACCATGACAGCTAAGATAATTGATGGCAACAAACTAGCCCAAGATATTTACTCCAAACTCGAGGTAGATATAAGACGATTAAAGGAGAAGGGAATAACCCCGGGCTTAGGAGTGGTGTTGGTTGGAGAGGATTCAGCCTCTGCTTCATATGTCAAAGGCAAAGCAAAAGCCTGCGCGCAAATAGGTATTTACGAAGAGACAATACATTCGCCAGCAGATACTTCCGAAGAAGAGATTTTACGAATTGTCGACACGATTAATAAGGACCAAAAATTCCATGGTGTTTTGGTGCAGCTGCCACTGCCTAAACATATCTCTGCGGAAAAAGTAGCTAGCCGAATCTCCCCAGAGAAAGATGTAGATGTCCTTCATCCCATAAATATAGGCAAACTGCTTCAAGGTAAACCCTATCTGCTACCTTGTACGCCTCATGGCATCCAGCAACTTTTACTGAGGAGTGGGTATGATCCCGGGGGTAAGCATGTAGTTATCTGTGGTCGGAGCAATATTGTAGGTAAGCCTCTGGCAGTTATGATGATGCAAAAAGGGGAAGGAGCTAACGCTACCGTGACTGTGTGTCATACAAGGACGAGAGACATGGCCTCCATCACCAGGCAAGCTGATATTTTAGTGGTAGCTATGGGTAGCCCTAAAGCAATAACCGCCGATATGGTTAAGCCCGGAGCAGTGGTCATAGATGTAGGGGTTAACCGTGTAGAAGACCCCATTGCAAAGAATGGTTATCGATTGGTAGGTGACACAGATTTCGAAGCCATCAAAGAGAAAGCTGAGGCGATAACGCCAGTTCCCGGCGGAGTGGGCCCTATGACGATAGCTATGCTTTTGTACAATACAGTGGCAGCGGCTAAGGAACAAGCTAGACGAGGAGGAAAGAACCTTGCGGGGATTACATAGCTGTGTGAGTGTGAAATACTTTGCAGGAACTATCGATTGGAGGATAAGATAATGTTTGAGGAAAAACTTAAAGAGCTTGATCCCATCTTCTATCCTAAATCTATCGCCGTCATCGGTGCATCAACTAACGAAAAAAAGGCAGGGACTACCTGGGTGAAAGGGTTAATATCCGCCGGCTTCCAGGGAACTGTTTATCCTGTTGGCTCCAGCGGAGGTGCTATTTCAGGCCTCACGATTTTCCCCAATTTAAGGCAGGTGCCTGGTGAAGTGGATTACGTTATTGTGTCCGTTCCCTGGCAATCTGCGTTGCAGGTTTTCGACGACTGTGTGGCTAAAAAAGTGAAGGCCGTACATTTCTTCACTGCTGGATTCAGCGAGACAGGTAAAGCTGAGGGGCATGAGATGGAGGAACAAATGCTGAGGAAGGCAAAGCAAAGTGGTACTCGCATCATTGGTCCCAATTGCCTCGGCGTCTGCTGCTCCGAAAGCAAAATTCCTTGCGGTCCATCACTCCTGGGGAAAATTGGTGTAAGTGGCTCCGTGAGCTTTATCGCTCAAAGCGGCGGCATTGCCGAGAAGATGGTAGAAACTGGAATAGCCCGGCACATTAACTATAGCAAAGGGGTTAGCTTTGGTAATGGAATTGATTTAGATGCCAGCGATTTATTGCAATACCTGGCTGCCGATTCCAAAACTACAGTTATTGGTGCTTATCTGGAGGGCACCAGAAACGGGCGCCGTCTTTTTGATACCATGAAGGAGGTGTCTAAGGCTAAGCCACTAATTGTCTGGAAAGGGGGCAGGACAGAGGTTGGTGCCCAGGCGGCCATGTCCCATACAGGATCTTTAGTTAGCTCGGCAGCTATCTGGTCAGCAATGTTGAAGCAAGCTGGCGCCATTGAGGTACACAGTTTAGAGGAATTAACTGACGTTTTATTAATTTTTCAACAACTTGGACGCCAGAGAGGTAACAGCGTAGCCATTATTGGGGGCGTAGCTGGCGGCGGTGGCGGTACCTCAGTATCAGCAAGTGACGCCTGCACGGAGAATGGGCTTGATCTACCGCCTCTCTCCGCCAAGATAAGAGAAGAGTTGACTGGGGTTGTAGGCGAGGTGGGTAGCATCCTGCGCAATCCCGTTGATGTGAGCCCAGCCCAATTCCGCGGCCTGCCAACCTTATTCCAGGCTATAGAATTGGTGGCAAAAGACCCTGTCATCGAACTTGTCTTGATTCAAGAAGACACGGATATCTTCTTGACATATTTCTTTTGGGAGGAAGTAGAAGCAATAAACGATTTCTTCATAGACCTTAGGGATAAGCATAATAAGCCTGTAGTAATTGTTTTACCCCCGGGCTCTGCCGAGTCAAAGCGCCTGGATATAGAGCAAAAGCTGCTAAAAGCTTCGCTTCCTGTTTTCCCCACCATGGAGCGTGCTGCTAAGGCCATTGTGGCAATTAACAAATACTCTAGTTCTCATTCCGAATGATAGCGAAGGAACAAATTCTCATTGCCCTTTATCTCCAAAGATAGCAAAAACACCCTTTGCAATATCCCCCAACTAAAGCTATAATCTACCTCAATGTTTTCTTCCCAAATAAGCAGTTTAATTACCATCCTAAATAAACTATACGACCTATCATCTCAATGGAGATGCCGCGCCTACATTGTTGGTGGTTTCATTCGTGACTGGCTTCTAGATAGACCAACTAATGATGTTGATATTGCTGTGGACGGGAATGCAGTAAGCATAGCCAGAGATGTAGCTAAAGAAATTGGTGGCAAATTTGTATTACTTGACGAGGTAAACGGTATAGCTAGAGTAGTTGTAACCGAGGAGGAGCAGCAGAGGAGTTCCTCACAAAATCGAAGAACCTACAGAACAGAATGGCACCTCGATTTTTCTTCATTTAGTGGAGATATCGAAACTGACCTCGCCCGCCGTGATTTCACCATAAATGCCATGGCTGTCGAGCTTAACCAGTCAAATATCACTACAGTGAGCCAGAGCTCTGTGCCATCCACTCCTCTCCACCCTGAGGGGTCAAACGAAGCCCTGAGCATAGCGAAGGGGAAACAACCGAAGAATCTCTCCTATAGTGAACTCCGCAGAGGAGCAGTAAAGCAGCCTCAACTAAAACTCATCGACCCCTTCTCCGGGAAGAAAGACTTAAGCAATAAACTAATACAAGCAGTAAGTGACCAGATATTCGAGGCTGATGCGGTCAGATTACTGCGGGCAGTGCGTTTAGCTGCTGAGCTTGACTTCACCATAGAACCAAAGACAGAGGATTTAATTCGGCGCCATTCCCATGCCATCATCGGTACCGCGGGGGAGAGAATCAGGGAGGAATTGCTTCGACTCCTTAGTCTGCCGCGAGCCGTTTATCATTTGCGTTATCTAGACCAGCTTGGCTTGCTTCTCGCCTTAATTCCTGAGTTAGCAGAAAGCAAAGGGGTAGAGCAACCAACAGTACATTTCTGGGACGTCTTCGACCATTCCTTAGAAACAGTAGCTACAGTAGAATTCCTGATTAGAGAAAGTGTCTGGGAGTACAGCAATGAAGACATATTAACTACTAGCCCGTGGTCTGAGATGATAGAAGAGCATTTATCCCAAGAAGTTTCCAGTGGAAGCAATCACAAAGTTTTGCTCAAGTTAGGCGGGCTATTACACGACATCGCCAAGCCCAAGACAAAGACCCTCGATGATTCGGGTAGAGCACATTTCTTGGGACATACCAAAGAGGGAGCAGCTATGGCTGCTAATATCCTGGAGAGGTTACGCTTTAGCAATCGAGAAATAAATCTGGTGGAGAGTCTTGTTTATCACCATCTCCGTCCGGTTCAGCTAGCAAATGAGGGGTTGCCATCTCAGCGGGCAATTTACCGCTACTTCCGAGATACCGGTGATGCTGGAATTGATATTTTAATTCTCGCTTTAGCCGATTACCTGGCCAGTCGCGGACCCCTTATGGTTATGCAGGAATGGAAAGAGCATTGCCACCTAATAAATTATATATTGAGTGAGCATGACAAGCAGCAGACCAATATCTTACCAGTGAAGCTCATTGACGGTCATGCCTTGATAAACGTCTTTGGCTTAGCCCCAGGACCACTGGTTGGCGAGCTTCTAACTATGGTTCGCGAAGCACAAGCCAGCGGTGAATTAAGCACCAAAGAAGAGGCATTAACCTTGGTGCGAAGGGAAATATCCTTGCGAGCGAAGCGAAGCAACCTCTCTAAAACAAAGGTCAAATAATGAGAAAGGGGAACATTTATTTATTAATTTTCATCCTTTTACTATTTGGCTTCTCCTTGTGGTCAATAGTACCCTTGGATAGAAGTGTATTTGGCAGGCAAGGATTAACATTAGGGCTTGACCTCGAAGGTGGTAGCTATTTGGTTTACCAGGCTGATCTCAGTGGCATCGAACCTGGCAGCGAAGATGCAACTATGGATGGTGTGAAGGGAGTAATAGAAAGACGCATCAATGCTTTAGGGATAGCAGAGCCTGTTATCGCAGTACAGAAACAAGGAGGAGAACATAGTATTGCTATCCAATTACCAGGGGTCAGTGAAGTTGAGAAAGCCAAGGAAGTGGTTGGGCTCGTCTCCCTTCTCGATTTCAGAGAACAGGATGCTGAGGGAAATTGGGTTCCTGCCATGGGGACAGCCGATGGTAAGGAATTAGCTCTTAGTAGTAGATATTTCAAGGAAAACACTTATGTCAATGTAGATCAATTTGGCTCACCCCTTTTGATATTTGAGTGGGATGAAACTGGACAGGCGCTTTCCCAACAAATAACCAGCAGGCTCATAGGAAAACAGCTAGCTATTTATCTTGGCGATGAGCCACTTCAGGGGGAGGATGGTCATCCCATTGCTCCCGTAGTTCGCGCCGTAATCAAAGACAGGGGCCAAATTGAAGGGCTGAGCCTGGCAGACGCCCGGGAGTTATCCACATTACTCAATGCTGGGCGTATTCCTGTCCCTTTGGGTCACTGGATAGAAAAGGACGGAGCCAGGGTATTTGAGCCCAATGCTCCTCTCTATGAAAGGACAGTGGATGCTACTCTGGGTGCTGATTCCATTGAGAAGAGCATACTAGCAGCAGAGATTGGAATAATACTATTGCTTCTATTTATGCTTCTCTACTATCGCTTGCCTGGATTCATAGCCTGCCTTAGTTTAGGAGTTTATGGTGTGGTGCTTTTAGCCATTTTCAAGCTCGTCCCTGTAACTTTAACTTTGCCCGGCGTCGCTGGCTTTATCCTATCAGTGGGCATGGCAGTAGACGCCAATGTTCTCATCTTTGAGCGGACGAAGGAGGAATTAAGGGCTGGACGTACTTTAGGCGCAGCAGTAGAAGCTGGATTCAATCGTGCCTGGACGGCTATCAGGGATAGCAACATCACCACCTTTATTGCCTGCATTGTTCTTTTCTGGCTTGGCGGCTACCTTGGTGCTTTTATGGTCCGAGGATTTGCCCTAACGTTATTCATCGGCGTGGCTCTATCTATGTTCACTGCCATTGTTATCACCAGGACCTTCCTTCGCCTCATTATAGGCAGCCAGATAATCACCAATCCCACAGCTTACGGAGTTAAGAAGTGATAGATTTTGTAGGTAAGAAGAGGTGGTTTTTCTTTATCTCAGCAATAGTAATAATTGTGGGAATAGTTTCTTTGGCCGTTTTTGGAATGAGGCTTGGCGCCGATTTCGCTGGTGGTACATCCATAACCTTACAATTCAATCCACCGGTTGAGCAAAGCCAGTTACGGCAGGAGATGGCTGACCTAGGGTATACTAAGGCAACCATTCAAAATGCTGGTGAAGGCAGTTTCATTATCCACCTCAAGGAGACATCATCCAAAGAGGTAGGTGAGATGACAAAAGAACTTGGGGAGAGATTAAACTGTCAGGTTACAAGAACCGATTATTACTTAGCCGCACCTACTGTAGGCGCAGAAACAGCGCGCAATGCCGGCATCGCTGTAGTGATAGCAGCTATAGCTATGTTGTTTTACATCGTCTGGGCATTCCGCCGCATGCCCAAGCCATTTCATTGGGGCACCTGCGCCATCATCGCCCTCGCTCATGATGTATTCATAATAGTAGGCATTTTCTCCATTTTGGGTTGGCTCGCTGGAGTGGAGATTGATGCCATGTTCATCACTGGACTGCTGGCAGTTGTGGGCTACAGCATCAATAACACCGTGGTCATTTTCGACCGCATTCGGGAGAATAAGGCTAAGGGTATTAGTCCCGACTTCGCCGTAACAGTGAATTCGAGCATTGTGGAAACACTGGGGAGATCTTTAAATACCGCTTTGACTACCCTCTTTGTCCTCTTGGCTCTATTTCTCTTTGGCGGAGCCACCATACACTACTTTGTCCTGGTATTGCTCCTTGGCGTTATCATTGGCACCTATAGCTCCATCTGCATCTCCAGCCAGCTTTTAGTGGTGTGGGAGAAGGGCGAATGGAGCAAACTCTTGCCCTTCGCCAAGAGATCGGCTTAAAGCAGGAAACTCGCTACTTGCCATTCTGAGCCCTCACCAAATGTCATTGCGAGCAAAGCGAAGCAATCTCATCTCTCCCTTGATGGAAGAGGATTAAGGTGAGGGTAATTTATTCTTTAAAGATTAGAATTTAGGATTTAACGATGCGGTGTATCTTCTTTATTTTCTCAATATGTTCATCAAACCCCTCGGGCTTTCTCATCGATGATTTACCCAGAGGGTCAACTATTTCCAAGCTATTCAAAAGTACATCAAAGGTGGCTTTTACCGAAGAGGCAGCTACTTGGAGGTTATAACCTCCCTCCAGGGTAAAAACAAGACGTCCCTGGCATAATTCGTCAGCTAATTTCTTCAGCACTGCCACCATTTGAGCAAAGCCAGTAACGCTTACTTGCATCATAGCCAAACTGTCTGCCCAATGAGGATCAAACCCGGCAGAGACCAGGATAAGCTGCGGCTCAAATCTCCTGGCCACGGGAACCAGAACTTCGTTAAAAGCCCTCAAATATTCCTCATCGCCCCAGCCAGCAGTCATGGGGAAATTAACCGTAAATCCTTCCCCCTCCCCAGTTCCAATTTCATCAATCCACCCTGTTCCAGGATAAAAGGGGTATTGGTGGGTGGAGAAATAAAGAATCCCGGGATCAGCATAAAAAGCATCCTGCGTCCCATTGCCATGATGGACATCGAAGTCGGCGATAAGAACACGATTAAGGTTGAAGTTAGCCAGGGCAAACTTCGCTGCAATAGCCACATTGTTGAAGATACAGAAACCCATTGCCCGATTTCGAATGGCGTGGTGCCCTGGAGGTCTAACCAAAGCAAAGGCGCTACCGACATCTCTTTCCATTACTGCATCCACAGCAGTGAGAAGGCCACCAGCAGCATATAAAGCTACCTCGTAAGACTTCGGGCACATTACAGTATCGGAGTCCAGCCAGCCACCTCCCTTCTCAGCCTTGCTCTTAACCTGAGAGATATATTCTGGGCTATGCACCATTTCTAGCTCTTCTATTGATGCCGCACGTGGCGAAAGCGTAGTTGCCTGATTTATCAGGCCAGTCTCCTCCAGGTGCGACATTATGGCTACTAGCCTTTGAGAGTTCTCAGGATGGCTGCCAGTATCATGTTTCAGGTAAATTGGGTCATAAACTAAACCTGCTTTCATATTCATCTCCACCTCACATTTTATCAAAGCTAGCCAGGCAAAACAATAAAAAGAAATGCCACCTTGAGCAATTAGCAAAGAACCCCAAGATTCTTTGCACAACCTGTCCTAAGCAGGATTCTTCGGTCGCTCCGCTTCCCCAGAATGATAGCTGAGCAATGGGATAGCCCTCCGCAGCTTTTATCTCGAAATCAAGCCTTCCTCCTTCGCCGCCGCCTCAACCAGATTACCAGAGGCGGAATCCAGAGCCAGCAGAAAATGCCCAGCCAGATTAATGCCGTGAACAGACCCCGGCCAAATGTGACTAACCCATGGACTGCTGATTTAAGGGCGTTGGCTGGGTTCCAGGGCCCAGCCAGAGGCTTCACCTCCCGCAGGCTTACCTCAATAAGTGCCATATCGGAGGTTCGCTCCAGGTATTTTATGCGGCCTTCGATTTGTTCAATTTGCCCTCGCACGTTGGAAAGCTCCCGCTGTACCTTTAGTATCTCTTCAACTGTTTTTGCCTTCTCCAGCAACGCCAGATATTGGGCTTCAGTAGCCTCCAGGTTGTGCAGTCGAGCTTGCAAGTCAACATATTCTTCAGTCACATCCTTTGCCTCGGTGCTTTCATAGGGCACAGCTATAGCCAACTGGCGAAGTCTATCAAAGGCTTCATCAAATCTATCGGCGGGAACTCGAATAGTGATATAACCCGAAGTCCTCTTTTCATCTTCACTTTTATGGGAGGAGACCACATAACCACCTAGCTCATCAGCTACATCAGCAACTTTACCTATCGCCCCAGCTATATCCTCCACCTCTAAAGTTATACTGCCGGTTCTTATAATTTTACGCTTTATGGTTAGCTCGCCAGGAACTGTGCCTGGGTATCCTTTATCCCCAACAGATTCCTCTGAAGGTGGTAGCACTGGCGGAGCTGGCATTGACGGATGACCTGCCGGCGCACAGGCACTGGCTACTATTAACCCTAGAATCAGCATTAGCATTAAAGATTTGATCAGCTTGTTCATCTATATTTCACTCCTCTACATCCCTGCTTTAACATTATAAACGAGAAGAGCTTTCAAAAGTTTATGTTTTGCCGGGAAAAACCTTAGGGAAGAACATGCCAGTAGTGGCACGGTAACTCTCGTATTCCCCGCCGGAAGCTTCGATAAGCAACTTCTCCTCTCGTTTTGCCTCAAAGTAAATTGCAGTTACTAAAGCAACTAGAATTAAGAAGAGGAAGCTTTCAAAGAATAGAAGGCTTCCAGCACACCAGAAAATAAGTGATGCATATAAAGGATGCCTCACCCAGCGAAAGGCGCCAGTTTTTACTACTCGATGCTCTTCTGCTAATTGAATATCAGCAGTAAATTCCTTCAGGGAAAAGAGACCCCAAATGCCAAGAACCATGGCTAAGCATATCAAAATTGCTCCGATACTTTGTAAAGCTAAATCAACGGGAGTGGAGAAGATAAAGGATAAATCAGGATATATATTTGTAAAAAGCAGAGTTGCATGCGCTATGACCAAAGAAACAAATACCAAAGTTGTTATTCCGAAGGCTAAAGCCACAGGCTTTTGTGATATCGGACCTGTGCCGCCTTTCCTATGACCCACAGCATAGGAAACCCCGGAAAGAAAGCATACCAAAGCGAGTCCCATGAAGATTTTCATAAAGAGAAGACTTAGCATTTTTTAAACTTCCGTAACCTAATCTTTTACATAAATTAGATAATTAGCAGATTTTAAATCTTGTCCAGAAGATTGCGATACTTGTTCATCCTTATCATCTTTCCCTCGGGCTGAATGAGCCATGTCATCCAGCATATCTCGATAGGTCTGTAGCCTGAGAGTTGTGATAATCGCTCGATTGTCCTGACTAAGTCTAAATCCCCTTCGGTGGGCATATCGACTTCAGCTTCATCCAGGATTTGCCTAACCACTCTCCTCACTATCTTATCAGGCATTGCTGTATCTATACCTCCCATCATCCTGAGATATTGAAATGTGGTAATGCCAACCCCGCTAATTTTGCCTATGGGGTCTTCTCTCCAACCCTCGAGCTGCGAATTAGCGGCCCAAAACCGAAAGGATTCTCGCTCACCCAGGCCTTCCCTTTCCCCAAACTCATAAAGATAAGAGGCAGTAGCTTTTGCTACTTGCCACGACCTCCTGTTCCTCCAGATGCCTTGCGTTTTCTCCTCAGGGAGATTGCTCAGGCTTTCCAGTCCTTTAACCTTGCCACAATCAACTAATTCTTCTTTAAACTTCATCACTCTGGGAACTACGGCAGTAAAGTAATTAAGGCCGATAGAAGTGAAGGCGGCATCAACAATCATCAATACCACACTCCCACCCCATCGTTCGGTTCGTAAGCACCGAGCACAATGTTCCTTAAGGCCGGTTGTCCTGGACATATATGCGTTTACAACTTGAGACAAATCCTTCACAGTACTCCTATTCTTACGATGTCATTGCGAGCCCTTCGCTCTTTGTCATTCTGAGGGAGAGAAGCGACCGAAGAATCTCACTCAGGATAAACCATGTAGTGAGCGAAGCGAATCTATCCGCGTGGCAATCCCAACTAATCTTATCCGTTCTTGAACCGCTTCACTGGTCAATTCTCGAATTGCGTCAGAAGCAATCCACTTAGCACTCCTTGAATCTATTTTCTGAATCTCTCTAGCGGTTTCAATCGCCTTCTGATTCAAATTGAGATTCCTTTTCCCAATTTGTCTTAATGCCCAATTAACTGCCTTTCTAACAAAGTTTCTGCTATCACAAGCCTCTCTATTTATGATTCCGAGAAATTCCTCAAATTGCCCATCGTTCATCCTCTTATCTTTAACAGCTAAACGAGCCATTAACACAAACCCGGCTCTTTTGATAAACTCCTTATCGCTCGAACTCCACTCAATCGCTTTTTGATAGGCAAATCTAGTCTTATTTTCGTAGTTGCCTGATTCATCAGGCACAATCGCCCAATAAATTGGGCAACTAC
>CAZEQL010000022.1:0-18549 GCA_964514415.1 uncultured Dehalococcoidales bacterium | reverse complement strand
GTGGGCCATTGTGGACTCGAACCACAGACCCCGGTCTTATCAGGACCGTACTCTAACCAACTGAGCTAATGGCCCCCAATTAAAACACAGCTTATACTTAACCAAGTAGATTTTAAAGGAAAGGCACGGATTTTTCAAATACCGCGAATTGCCTCATCCCTGAAGACGTTGATTTTGTCAACAGTCAACAGGATCACTCGTCCCTCTGTAGCTCTACAGCCATACTATGCCATTCAGGTTGGGGTTGCCCAATCATAATCATGGCAGGCTATTCACTGCCAGAGTCAATTGCGGACTCACCTCTACTATAGGATTCAACTGTCCTTCCCACTTTGTGGAAAGTCTTGCCACCTTTGATTATGTGGTATAGCCACTTGATGTCCTATACACCTGGAATCACTGCTCGCTGCTAGCATCCGAAACAATGGCGCAGTCACCACTCACAGGGTTCACACATACCACCGCCTCAAGGTCGGCAACTGTCACCACTAGATTGCCATCAGCCTCCACCGCGATACCACTGGGTTTACCTTCAGTCCTTCCAATTCCCGGGCCACTGCCCGTGCTGGCAATACTGCAAACTATTCTATTCTTTTCATTTCAACTCACCTATCTCCTTTCATATTATTCACACAACTTCAGTGCAACATGCCTGGTACTCCCAGGAAGCACTGGACCCAGTGATTTTAGTTCTCACTCAACAGCTTATTAGTTCCCAAAGAGCAATAAGAATTTAGTCCTGGGACAAGCTACTGTTCCCCAGAGAGCTGCCATAGTGTGAAAATGAGACCTGATATCTGGTGGGAACTAGAAGCATTGCAAAGGGAAGCTTTTGCAGAGCAAACCCTAATAAGTAATTGAATAAAAATTTCCCTGAGTGTCTAGAATTGATGTATACTTACCCGGTTTGCCTTAACAGCAGGCAATATTGGTTTGGAGGCGTAGAGAGATATGATACCAATGACAATAAATTGGGGTGAAGCCGGTGCATTAGCAGGAAAAGGATTTGGCACCGTCTTTCTCATATTAATTATTCTTGCCGTAGCAACTTGGCTGATAGGATTCGTATTCCAAAGGATTAAAAAAGGAAAGGAAGAAGCGGAAACAGTAACTGAACCAAAAGAAACCAAGCCAAAGGGATAAATAAAAATCTTCACTACAGAGAATTTTATTCTGCGTAACCTAGAGGCGTAAATATGTTTGGTATAGAGATGGGATTTGCTTATTTCGACTGGCAGCGCCTGATAATGTGGCTCATTGGCGGTGTCTTAATTTACTTGGGTATAGCCAAGAAATGGGAACCATTGCTTTTAGTACCTATAGGCTTTGGCATTATTTTAGTTAATATTCCTTTAGGTTATCATGTCATGGGGTTCCAAATGCCTGATGGAAGCCTGATGGATTATTTACCACCTACGTGGCCACAGTTAATTGAGGAGGGAGGAAAGCCAATTGGGTTTCTCTCTCACATTTTCCAATATGGCTTTGGTTGGGCGTTAATTCCCTTGTCCATGTTCATAGGGATAGGAGCCATGACTGACTTCAGCCCACTTATTTCCCGGCCTATTTATTTCCTACTAGGTGCAGCAGCCCAGCTTGGAGTTTATACTGCTTTCTTCATTGCTCTAGCAGTGGGATTCAATATCCAAGAAGCCTGCAGCATAGGAATCATAGGTGGCGCTGACGGTCCCACCACAGTCTACCTGACCACAATGCTATCGCCCTGGCTTCTAGGCACCACCGCCATAGCTGCCTACACTTATATGGCTATGGTGCCATTAATCCAACCACCGATAATTAAGGCGCTAACCACTGAAGAAGAAAGAAAAATATACATGCCGCCGGAAGTCAGGGAAGTCTCTAAGACAGAGGAGATAATATTTCCCATGATGGTCATGATTATCGTTGGGCTTTTTGTCCCTGCTGCATTGCCCATTATCGGCTGTTTTATGTTTGGCAATCTTCTCCGCGTGAGTGGCGTCACCGATAGGTTAAGTGCAACCATGTCCGGGGCTTTTATAGACATAGCAACCGTCTTCCTTGGTGTTTGCGTAGGCGCTTATGTAGCAGCTACATCGTTTTTGCTTCCTAAGCCATTAATGGTCTTTGGTTTAGGTATACTTGCTTTTGCTTTTGCTACTGCAGGTGGCGTACTCTTTGCCAAGCTAATTAACTTATTCTTGAAATCAAAAATAAATCCCATGATTGGAGCTGCCGGTGTCTCAGCAGTACCCATGGCATCCAGAGTGGTACAGAGACTAGGACAACAAGCCAATCCCAGGAATTTCCTTTTAATGCATGCCATGGGGCCTAATGTCGCTGGTGTTATTGGCACAGCTACCGCAGCAGGAGTTTTCCTAGCCATAGCAGGAGGACTCTAATATGCTAAAGTATGGATTTGCTTCCTCTTTCTCGCCACAAGCGAGCCACAGTATCCCGTACAACTTCATAGCTGAACCCACGGTAACTAAGATAATTCGATAAGCGTCGGTGAAAGTCGGCATAATCCAGATGAGCAAGGGCAAGCAACCGCTTATAACCTATCCTATAGGCATTGTCTTCATCACTTATGTCTTCGGTCACTTGCTCCACAATTTCCTGAGCTACCTTTTTGTCCTTTAACTCCTTCTCTATCAGCCTTTTGCTCTTGGGCTTAAAAGATAGTCGATTATCTTTCCAGAACTGAGCGAAGGCAAAATCATCAATTAAATTTTGCTCCTTCAATTTGCTGATTGCGTTTTCTATTGCTTTATCATCAAAACCACGCTGACGGAGCCGCTGTTTTATTTCTGCCTCGCTGCGTGGTCGATAAGTAAGATAACGATAAGCTACATCAAGACAATGTTGAAATGCACTATCATTTGCCAACAGGCTTTCCCCCAACTAGAGGTTTTCATCCTGCTTAGAGGCTTTCCTTCCCTCTTGGGAGGGCATAGCAGGGGTAGCTACTGATGCTCGTATTTCATGTTCCAGTTGCAAAGCAGTCTCAGTGTGCTCCCTTAAGTAATCTTTGGCATTTTCTCTCCCCTGCCCTAACTTCACATCTCCATAAGTAAAAAAAGCGCCAGCTTTCTTTACCATGCCACTCGCTACTCCCAGGTCAATTAAATTCCCTTCCTTACTTATACCATGGTTAAACATTATGTCAAATTCAGCCCTGCGGAAAGGCGCAGCCACTTTGTTCTTAACCACTCTGGCCTTTACCATGGTGCCTATTATTTCCGAACCTTGCTTGATGGAATCACCCCGCCTTAAATCTATCCTCACCGAACTATAGAATTTAAGTGCCCTTCCCCCTGGAGTCACCTCCGGGTTGCCGAAAATAATACCCACCTTCTCCCGCAACTGGTTAATGAAAATTACTGCAGTTCCGGAGTTACCAATAGCAGCCGTCAATTTCCTTAGCGCCTGGGACATCAACCGAGCTTGCAAGCCAACGTGGGTATCGCCCATTTCACCTTCTATCTCTGCTCTGGGCACTAATGCCGCTACACTATCAATGATTATCACATCTACAGCAGCGCTTCTTACCAGGGTTTCAGTTATTTCCAGCGCCTGCTCCCCAGTATCAGGTTGGGAGATAAGGAGGTCATCTATTTTAATACCACAATTAGCAGCGTACATAGGGTCAAGGGCATGCTCGACATCAATGTATGCTGCTATACCGCCAGTCTTCTGAGCCTCAGCAATTATATGTTGGGCAAGAGTAGTTTTACCCGAAGATTCAGAACCAAAAATTTCGGTAACTCGTCCTCGGGGTATGCCACCTATACCTAAAGCCAAATCAAGAGCCAGCGAGCCTGTTGGAATAACATCCCCGGATACTCTAGCCGAGGTTTCACCCAACTTCATAATTGAACCTTTGCCAAACTGCCTTTCAACTTGCTCAATAGCTAGCTCTAATGCCTTCTCTTTCTCTATAGCCATTTTGGAATATTATAGCAGGAAGAAAATCCTACCACAATAAAATTTGTATTGCACACTATACTTAATGCTTACGCCTTTGGTAAATAAAAGGAACCACCCAAGCAACCCCACCCAGAAGCAGAGCCTCCCCTGCTATAGTTCCACCACCCAATAGAGCAACGTCCTGCCAGAAGCCCTCAGGAAACAGCATAATGAGGTAATCTTTGCTCGGGTCTAGCATCCAATAGAGATTGGTAAACGCAAGATAGTGAAACTGAATAAATAACCGCTCAAAACCAAAGATTGAGACGATGCCCAATACGGCTATGAGAACTAACGTCAGGATACATCCACGCCACGTCCCTTTAGCCAAATCTTGCCACCGCCCCTTTTTCCAAAACAAAAAGAGTAAGCCATAAATAATGACATAGGCAAGACTCATCACCTGAATCCGATAATCAATTTGAAACAGCCCCTTCACATCTTCGAGATGGATGAGTTCGTAATCGTGAAATAAGTCGAATCTCTCCCCATATTTATTAACTACCGCTATTTGAGGCGTTTCCACTTTAGAATTGAAATAGTCGGTGAGCCTTACAGCCACCTGGTTTAATTGTGCCTCATCTATCCCTGTAACCTGGCTTATGTGATATCTATCAAAACCATATTCGTAAAGCCGCACGCTACCCACTCCCAGGCGAACAGTGCTGGTGATGAGCAGAATAGGAAAACAAATTATACATAGCCAATAAGCAACAGTTTTAATGATTTTCATTTTGCCTCGGGTAAAATTTGTTTTAACTATAACCTAGTTTCGCCTTTGGTAAAACTATCTAAGCTATAAATCCGCTCATGAGATAAAATACCGCTGTAATTGCTCATTGGAAATTCCTTATTTTGTGCTTTTAGCACAAGTGCTATAATTTCCGAGAAATGCCGCAGAAGTTCACTCACCTCCATGTCCACACCGAATACAGCTTACTTGATGGTATGTGTCACATCCCTCAACTCATTGCCCGAACTAAGGAATTGGGCATGGACAGCCTCGCCATCACCGACCATGGTGCTATGTATGGTGTTATTGACTTCTATGTGGCAGCTAAGGAAGCAGGGATAAAGCCCATTATTGGCTGTGAAGTCTACATCACGGAGAATCGCCATAGCCGAGACCCTGTCCATAAAAGCCCCTGCCATCTTACCTTACTAGCTAAAAATGGGGAAGGATACCGTAATTTACTCCAACTAGTTACTAAAAGCCACCTTGACGGGTTTTACTATAAACCCAGAGTAGATAAGGAGCTTTTGAAACTGCATCACAATGGGCTTATCGCCCTCTCTGGCTGTGCTCACGGAGAATTAGCTCATCTCATCCTGGCAAACCAGCTTGATGAAGCCGCCAAAGTGGCTTCATGGTACAAGGAAGTCTTCAGCGACTACTATTTGGAGATTCAAAGGCATCCAATCCCTGAGCTGGAGCAAATCAACCAGGAGATTATCTCCCTATCCGCCAAACTCAATATACCCCTTGTAGCCACTTTCGATGTTCATTACATCGATAAAAAAGATGCCCCTGCGCATGAACTTCTGTTATGTATACAGACCAACGCCTCAATACATGACGAAAAGAGAATGAAGATGCCCGGCAATTTTTTCTACTTGAGAAGTCCGCAAGAGGTAGAAGAGCTATTTGGAGACCTGCCACAAGCCATAGAGAATACCCAGCGCATCGCTGATATGTGTCAGTTGGAGTTGGATTTCACTCAGCTCCATCTGCCGCAAGTAACACTACCTCCGGGCAAAACTGCCGACGGTTTTCTCGCTGAGCTTTGTTGGCAGGGTCTAGAAAAGCACTACCCTGAACCAGCTAATGAAACAACGAGTCGCCTTACTTACGAGCTCGACGTTATCCAGAAAACAAATTTCGCTCATTACTTTCTCGTCGTTTGGGATATTGCCTCATTTGCCAGAAAACAGGGTATTTACTTCGGCGTTCGGGGGAGCGCTGCTGCCAGCCTGGCTCTTTACTGCCTGGGCATCACCAATATAGATCCTCTAGCCTACAGGCTTGTTTTCGAACGCTTCCTTAATATAGAGCGTCGCGAAATGCCAGATATTGATCTCGATTTCCAGGATGATCGTCGCGATGAAGTTCTAGCCTACGTTAATCAAAAATATGGCACAGACCACGTAGCTCAAATCATCACCTTTGGCACTCTGGGAGCCAGAGCAGCATTGAGAGACACCGGGCGGGCTTTAGGTATGTCTTACGCTCAGGTTGATCAAGTAGTTCGGCTTATCCCTCAAGAGTTAACCATAACTCTGGACAGAGCTCTGGAGGGGAGCAGAGAGCTTTACGACGTATATTACCAGGATGAGGCAATACGCAACCTGGTTGACTCAGCCAAGAAATTAGAAGGAGTTATCAGGCACGCCAGCACCCATGCTGCCGGCGTAGTCATATCCCATGACCCCCTAACTGAGTATGTACCATTGCAAAAAGTAGGAAGAGGCGGCCAGCATGCTGTCATGACCCAATTCCACATGGGAAATATTGCCCGGCTGGGACTATTAAAAATGGACTTCCTTGGTCTTTCCAATTTGACCATTTTGACCAAAGCCACAGAAACTCTGGTACAAAATCGCGGAATCTCCCTCGATTTGCAGCATATCCCTCTCGACGATGTTAAGACTTTCGAGCTGCTTAGCTCCGGAGAGACACAGGGTATCTTCCAGTTGGAAAGTACTGGTATGCGCCGCTATATTAAAGAGCTTAAGCCTACTAGCTTCAGTGACATTGCCGCCATGGTGGCACTTTACCGTCCGGGACCTATGGAGCAGATTTCTACTTTTATCAAGGCCAAGCAAGGAATTACTCCCATTCATTATCCCCATCCTATCTTGGAGAAAATCCTGGAGGAAACCTATGGCGTCATCGTCTATCAAGAGCAAGTGCTACTTATCGCCCAGGCCCTAGCTGGCTATAGCCTAGGGCAAGCCGATATCTTTCGTAAAGCCATGGGAAAAAAGATACCTGCGGTAATGAAAAAGGAAAAACGCAACTTTATTGCTGGAGCCAAGAAGAACGGCATATCCACAGAATTAGCCGAAGAGGTATTCTCCCTAATTGAACCCTTCGCAGGCTATGCTTTTAATAAAGCTCACAGCGTGAGCTATGCTCTTATTGCTTATCGTACTGCCTATCTCAAGGCAAACTACCCTGTAGAATACATGACTGCCTTCCTCAACACCTATTGGGATAATATGGAAAAGGTCCGTTCAGCGATTGCCGAATGCCGAAGGTTAGGCATTAAAGTGCTTCCCCCGGATATCAACAAGAGTCAAGGTAACTTCGCTATTGAGAAGGAAGAGGGGAATATATCTGCTATACGCTTTGGACTGGCTGCTATCAAAAATGTCGGCTCTTCACCCATTGAGCAAATCTTATCCGCCCGCAACCACGGTGGTGAGTTCAAATCCATAGAAGCCTTCTGCTGCCGCACCGACCTACGCAATATTAATAAGAAAGTGTTGGAAAGCTTGATTAAAGTCGGTGCCTTTGACTCCTTGGGTGGCCGTAAAATTCTTCTCGAGTTAATCAATAAGATTCTCTCCTTATCTCAAACAGAGCAGCGCACGAAAGAAGCAGGGCAATCCAGCATGTTTGATTTGTGGACTCAGACATCTCCTGTTTTCAATCTCACCGCAAAGGTAACAAAAGAGGAGGATGAAACCATTAAACAAAAACTCATTTGGGAAAGAGAGCTATTAGGCATGCATTTTTCCCAACACCCCTTTGAGTTCCTCGCCTCCAAATTATCTTCGACGCATACTGCTTCCTGTGGTGAAATTAATGCTGATATGGCTAATGAAACAGTGGTAGTTATAGGGATGGTGGTTTCAGTGCGTCAAGCCTATACTCGAGATAATCGCCCTTTTATCGTCGCCACAATTGAAGACCTCGATGCTAGTGTGGAGGTCATCGTCTGGCCCAATCTCTATGCTAGCACTCAAGGGCTATGGCACGAAGGCAACATTCTCACAGTCGAGGGGTTGGTGAAAATAAGAAACGGAGAAGTGCAGTTAAATTGCCAGGAGGCGCAGCGCTATCAGCCTCAAGATGTTACTGCTCCTCAAAATGTCATTGCGCGCGAAATGGGGCAATCTCAAGAGCAAAATCGCCATGTCATAATAAATATTAAACAGACCGATGAGATCGAGAAAGACATTGAATGCCTTCAAATGGTTGTGAATATTTTGAAGAATTACCCTGGGCAGAATAAAGTATCCTTCACTGTTGTTGGCGGAGATGAAACGACTAAACTAGAAATACCACAAACAACAGTGAACTACTGCCCTGAGCTAGCAAGGGAACTGAGTAATATATTAGGCGAGGGCAATTTGGGGCTTACACAACAACTTATATAGCTTTTGCCCACCAGCCTTAGCGGCGTATCAAAGATAAGGTACTCTACTCTCATCAAGCTAAAATACGCGTGCTTAATACTCAAGGCATTGTGCATACTAGAGCGCAAAGAGAGAATGTAGCTCAAATTTGGGGTTGCTCCGCCAGGAAAGGATGCCCCTCACGTTCAAAATGCGGCAGGTAATTTTCTGCGGCGTCCATCTCCTGAACCCAGCCGTTCTCTATCCCCAGTTCATCAAGCAATTTAAGAACCCTCGTGTATTCTGAGACGGAAATCTTGCGACGCAGTTGTGGTATCTCAGAGGCTAGATAGCTTGGGTAATATTGAGACATGATGCTCACAGTTACCTTTTGAGAAAGTTCCTTAGCCAACCAGGTAAGCGAGTCCCGACTACCCGCTAATCCATTGGGGAGAATGAGATGACGCACGATTAATCCTCTCTGAGCCAGCCCTGAGCTATCTAATATCAACTTATCACCTACCTGCCGATACATTTCAAGGATAGCCTGGCGAGCTCGTGTTACATAATCGGCAGCGTGAGAAAACTTTGCTGCCCAAGTATTAGAAGCATACCTCAAGTCGGGCAGGTAAACATCCACAATCCCGTCCAGCGCTCGAAGGGATGCTACAGAGTCATAGGCGTTGGTGTTGTAAACTATTGGCACCTTAAGTCCCATAGGCACCGCCTCCAGGACTGCTCGAACTAGCTGAGGCACGAAATGAGAAGGCGAAATGAAACTGATGTTGTGGCAGCCCAACTCATTCTGGAGATATATCATATGCTGAGCCAAAGTGCGGAAATCCACTTCCTTAGAGCTTTGATGACCCTGGCCTTGACTGATTTGATGATTCTGACAGTAAACGCACCTCATATTGCAATTGCCGAAGAAAATGGCTCCCGTCCCTCGGGTGCCTGAAATGGCTGGCTCTTCGCCGTGATGGTCACAAACTGCAGAGACTATAGGCAAGTATCCAGAGTGGCAAAACCCATGCACATTTTCCAGGCGGTTGACATGACACTCTCGGGGGCAGACATCACATGACGCCAAACATGCTTCTAGCGCCTCAGCCCTGCGCTTAAGCTCACCACAACGATGTAATTTAAGATATGAAGGCTCCATTTTATGCCATATTCCCAATCATCACATTGGAAGATTTCATTGTAGCAATTATAGTCTGTCAATTGCTCGCCTTCAAAACCGACGCCCCTCAAAGCAAATGTCGGAATGTGCCCTCAGCAAGTCTGGAGGGAATAGGATATTCGCCTCAATTTGAGATGACCCTCTACTGCCTTCTAGCTCCCTCAAACCTTATAGCTATCTCGGTAATATACCAATAAATATAATTCTCTGAGCAGGTCTGATTCGTTATAGCGAATAATCTGCTGCAAATAATCTTTGTTTCCAGTGTGAAGAAATTTCTGCCAGAGCTGAGGGACATCCTTGCCACTTATCACCGGCTCGTTGAAGTAATGTTCTGCATGAGAGAATAGCTCATCAAGCTCAGGCCATTTAAGCTAAAGCTCGTCTGCTTTTTCCTTCCATGGCTGAAATAAGTCTATCCCCTCTATATTCATTCCCCTGGCTTTAAGGAATCCCTTCTCGAAGGAGAGATTATAGGCATAGAATGGCCGAGACAAGTTGGGAACCAGTTCAGCAAGCTGAGCGATAAACGGTTCTTCTTCCCTTGAGGTTCGGCATATTATCTCAATGCGATTCCCTTGAACATCGCCAAAACTCACTATCTCGTCATAATTGCTATCAAGCCCAGTAGTCTCTATATCAACCAAGGTTCCCTGCGGAATGCTTGCCATTAACTCCCGACTATACAATGCAACCATTTCCCATTCCCTTTTTCCCAAGCATTATACAAGGATTGTTTATTTTGTCACCCTGAACGAAGCGAAGGGTCTATAAGAGATTCTTCGCCTGCAGCTCAGAATTACAAGGCGAGGTTACCAGGCATTATACAAGCTGCATGATTACAATGGTAGGAGGCTGCGTAATTACTGCCCTACTGGAGGTCCCAAAGGCTACAAGTAGCATTGCTAATTGACTTGTGGCGGGCGATATTTGCCAAAACATTAGTATGGGATAAAATTAATAGTATGTGGCCCCAAGACGTAGGCAGGTTTTTAATCCCTGGCGGGGCTTTCCCAGTCTTCTTTGGCTTGCTATTGGTCTTCTGGCAGCGGATTCCCTTTTCAGGAAAGCTAGCTGGCAACATATTTTGGCACAAAGGAAACTTTCACTTTTTCTTCCCCATAATGACCTGCCTCGTAATTAGCATCCTGCTTACCCTTATTGTGAACCTGATAATCCACCTATTTAGATAACTGCTGAAGTAACCCCCTAGCTTCCTAAGCAAGGTAAACAATAATTGCTATTACTCCTACCACAATAAGGTAGATGCCCACTAAATAATTGAGGATTTTAGGGAAAATCATTACTATGATGCCAAAGATTAAGCTAGCTATCCCTATAATCAGTCCTGCGCTACCATGTATAATAGACATTAATTATTATCTCCTTTCCCCCCACCCCAGCTCCTTCACTGCACTCAGAACTAGCTTTATCTCCTTTCAAAGGAGAGATTAAGTGAGGGAATATTTTATTATGCAGAACGCTCCAAAACAAAGGCTACCGCGCCCAGCACACCGGAATCATCTCCCAACAAAGCTGGCTTGATTTCCACTGCGGTGGTTGGTGCCCTAAAAGCTCTTTCCTTAACTAAGTTTATCGCCGGCTGAAGCAATAAATCACCTATCTTAGCCACGCCACCCCCTACCAATATCAGTTCCGGATTGAAAATGTTGACCAAGTTAACCAAACCTACGCCAAGGTAATAGCCCAAGCGAGAGATAAGTTTCTGTGCCAACTCATCTCCTTGCTGAGCTGCTAAGAAAACAACCTTGGCATCAATTTTGCTCATATCGCCATTCACAAGTTCAATGATAGACGTATTGGCACCTTCTCTGATTCGCCTTACTGCCTCTCTAGCCAGAGCAGTGCCTGAGGCTAAAGTTTCCCAGCAGCCGATATTGCCACAGTTGCAACGTAGCCCATTGACATCAATGGTCATATGCCCCACTTCACCAGCAGTGCCACAAGCCCCGGTATACAACTTGCCATCAGTAATAATACCTCCTCCTATTCCGGTACTCACGGTAATATAAATGAGGTTGGCAACCCTCTTCCTCACCCCAAAGCACCATTCTCCCAGAGCAGCCAGATTGGCATCATTACCCAGGTAGGTGGGTATACCAAAATGCTGTTCAATTATATCTCCCAACGGCACATCACGCCAGCCAGGAAGATTAGGAGAGAAAATAACTTTGCCGTTAGCACTGTCTATGTTACCGGCAGCGGCAATACCCATGCCCAAAAGCTGAGAGCTATCAACTGGCATCTTCTTCAAGGTTTCATCAATAGTGGCACAAATGCTCTTTATTACGGCGCCGGGCCCAGCTTGACTAGGGGTTGGGGCATATCCTCTAGCAATAACTTGCCCTTGAGTGGTGGCAAGGGCAGTGGCAATTTTGGTGCCACCAACATCCACCCCCAAGATAAGCTTTGATTCTTCGCATCCTGGCATTGCTAGCCTCCCCTATTTGATTGCCCTATGCTACTGTGAGCCTAGAGAACTTGTCAAACTATGAATTTAAACAGTAAAATGATAAGCACTGTGATTGGATTTGAATATATGAAAAAACTCTCCCACGTATCTCCATCTAAGATAGTATTTTTGGTAATCGATGGAGTGGGCGGCTTGCCTCACCCTGAAACAGGCAAGACAGAACTGGAGTCAGCCAAAAAGCCCAATCTAAACCGCATAGCCCGGGAGTCACTCTGTGGCCTTATCGACCCCGTAAGTTCGGGAATCACGCCAGGAAGCGCGCCAGGACACTTAGGTATCTTTGGTTATGACCCTATCAAATACGGTGTCGGGAGGGGAATTCTCGAGGCCATGGGAATAGACTTGGAGCTAAAGCTTAAAGACGTTGCCGCCAGAGGGAATTTCTGCACCATTGATAATAAGGGAATCATTACTGATAGACGGGCGGGGCGAATATCTACTGAGAAGAACGCTGAGCTATGCCAGACATTAAATGAAATTAATATCAATGGGGTTGAGATTCTTGTGACGGCGGTAAAAGAGCACAGATTTGTGCTCATCCTTCGAGGCGCGGGATTATCGCCAGAGCTAACGGATTCTGATCCTCAGCAGGTGGAATTCGTTGCCAAAAAGATAGAACCCCTATCGCCGCAAGCGCAGAAAACAGCGGAGATTGCCAATGAATTTGTGTCTCAGGCGAGGAAACGGCTAAAGGATGAGCCCTCTGCGAACATGGTGCTCATGCGTGGCTTTTCCCAGCATCCTGACATCCCAACCCTTTCTGAAATCTACAAGCTAAAGCCGGCCGCTATTGCCGTGTATCCCATGTACCGGGGCTTAGCCAGGCTGGTGGGTATGGAGATATTGCCCGCGGGTGATAGTATAACCACTCAACTAGAGAGCCTACACCAGCATTATAGTAACTATGATTTCTTTTTTGTCCATTTTAAGGCCACCGATTCCAAAGGGGAAGATGGCAACTTCGAAGCCAAAGTTCACGCTATTGAGGAGGTCGACAATGCTCTCCCTAACTTACTTGACTTAAATCCAGATGTGTTGGTTGTTACCGGAGACCATTCCACACCGGCAGTTTTAGCTATGCATAGCTGGCATCCAGTTCCTTTTATGCTGCATTCCAGATGGTGTCGTCCTGATAGTGTTATTGAATTCTCAGAGCGGGCTTGCCTCGACGGTGGAATGGGACGTTTTCCCGCTATAGAAATCATGCCTCTAGCCATGGCTAATGCCTTAAAGCTAGATAAATTTGGTGCCTAGAAATGAAAGTGCGAAAGGCCGTCATTGCTGCCGCTGGTTGGGGTACAAGATTCTTGCCTATCACCAAATCTGTGCCCAAAGAAATGCTACCCTTGGTAGACAAGCCAATTATTCAATACGCAGTGGAGGAAGCTGTTGCCTGCGGCATCAAATCGGTGATTATGATAACAACTCAAGGAAAAACAGCTCTGGAGGACTACTTTGACAAAAACCCTGTGCTGGAACACATTTTAGAGCAAAGAGGCAAAACCGACCTGTTAGAAAAAATACGCTACTTGCCTGACCTAGCTGACATTTGCTTTGTTCGTCAAAAAGAGCAACTGGGACTGGGTCATGCTGTGCTCTCTGCCAGAGCTGTAGTGGGAGAGGAAGCCTTTGCCTTAATTCTTCCTGATGACCTTTTTGAACAAAAAGAACAAGTGCTTCAAAAAATGCTTGGTCTCTTTGAGCAATACCAGAGTAGTGTCATTGCTTTAAAGCAAGTAAATAAGGATGAGATAGGAAGGTATGGGGTAATTAAACCCAAGAAAGTAGGTGATAATATCTACCAAGTTATGGACCTTGTGGAGAAACCGAAATCGGCAGAGGCTCCTTCAGACCTCGCCGTGATGGGCAGGTATGTGCTTTCACCCGAAATCTTTAAAGAACTGGAGACTACCCCTCCAAGCGTAGGTGGGGAGATTCAGTTGACCGATGCCTTAAAGCGGTTGCTGCAAAAACAAGCTATATATGGTTATGAAATTCAAGGAGACTATTATGATGCTGGTACCATTCCAGGTTGGATACAAGCTACGATGGCACTTGCCTTGAAACACCCTGAACTAGGGCCAGAGCTAAGGAGTTATTTACGTCGTCTTCTCCGATAAGGTTTAATTTTCCTGCTTAGGTTGATTTGCTTCCACCGAGCCCTGTTGCTCCAATTCTTCCATGAGGCGAGCGGCTCTGGGATAACCTATGTGAAGACGACGTTGCAAAAAAGAAGTGGAGACACGTTTATGTTCTTGCGTTAGACGCTTTGCCTCTTCCAGGAGGGGGTCGGGGAAGGAAACTATCTTTTGACCCGAGGTAGTTAATACAACTGCCTCATCAAAATCAACAAAGCTTATCTCTGCCCTGCGTTGATTTCCCCAGAAGTACACTAGCCTCTCCATTTCAGCGTCGGAAACGAAGGTTCCTTGAAGACGCTTAGGTCTGCTTGCCTCGCTAGGCATGTAGAGCATATCACCCCTCCCCAATAGTTTCTCAGCGCCCACCGTGTCGAGGATGGTACGCGAGTCTACTTGAGAGGTAACTGCGAAACTAGTTCGGGTAGGAAAGTTAGCTTTAATAAGCCCGGTAACTACATCTACCGAAGGACGTTGGGTAGCTACGATGAGATGAATGCCCGTGGCGCGAGCTAACTGAGCTAGACGACAAAGCGTGTGTTCTACTTCATCAAAGGCTGTCATCATCAAATCAGCTAGCTCATCAATGATTAATACCAGATATGGCAGGCTATCCCCAGGTGGGCGGTCTTTGTTATAACCTTCAATATTGCGCACTCCAGCTTGGGCAAATTGGCGATAGCGGGTATCCATTTCCTGACTAAGCCATCGCAACGCTTTTATAGCTTTATCAGTATCTACAACTACAGGGGCGATTAAGTGAGGTACTGCATTGAATGTTACTAGCTCTACTCTCTTGGGATCTATCATGATGAATCGAACATCATCAGGGCTATTATGTAGTAGTAAGCAACAGACGATAGAATTGAGGCAGACAGTTTTACCACTGCCAGTAGCTCCTGCGATGAGCAAATGTGGCATCCTGGCCAGGTCTGCCGCCACTGCTTCACCACCAGCGCCTTTCCCTAAAGCAATGGCTATTCTCGACCTGGCTTCAATCTTCTGAAAAGCAGCACTTTCTATCACGCTGCGGAGAGAAACTGAGCCAAAGACAGTGTTGGGGACCTCGATACCTACCATCGATTTTCCTGGCACGGGAGCTTCAATTCTAATGCTGGAGGCAGCTAAGGCTAAAGCCAGGTCATTAGTCAAAGAACTAATGCGCTCTACCCTTATCCTGGTTTTTGATATCTCCTCCATCCGTGTTTGCACAATGCCATCTTTGTCTCTCTCTCTTATTTCCTTATATTTCCTGTCCCAGCCGGGCTCAACACCAAATTGCGTTACCGTAGGCCCCATGTTTATCTGCACAACTTTGGCTTCTACTCCATAGCTAGCCAAAGATTCTTCAATCAGTCGAGCCCTCCTATCAATATCATCTCTATCCAATTTTGCCTCAACTGGCTTGTCCAGAATGTCAATAGGGGGAATTTGCCACCCCCCAAGAGTGAGAATTGGCTGGTGTTGAAATTGCCACGCTCTACTTACAGTGACAGGGAGAGAGGGGGGGGCAACAGGTTCTGCCGCTGTTTCAACAACGCTGGGGGCTGCTTCAGGCGGAGAGGTTACCTCCTCAGTTCCACCCTCCACCTGAGGAAGAGGATAAAGAGCAACGAGTCTTGGGCGGGGCTGAAAAATCTTCCGAACTTGCTTCGCTACGCTCGCAATGACGACTCTACAAGCATGCCAAGCCTTACGAGGAACAAGAAAAATGATGCCCAAGATGACAAGACCAGCTACTCGCAATCCACCTACAACAGTAGATGTTCCTATTATGCTTTGCCCAAAAGTACCCCCCAAGTTGAAAAATGAAAGCACCCCCCATACGGCTAAAGCCAGGCTAATCCCTCCGAAAACCCAATTCCACCTCTCTACTGAAGCGTGGAAATGCCCCCGCCATACCACCCAAATTATCACACCTAAGGCAATAGCTATTATAGCTAATCCATAGCCGAATAAGGTAAACGCTCTTCCCCACACTACATCACCCCACAAATATAGCGCGACTACTATTACGACAATTAATATAAGCCTTCGCATCACTGGTGAAGCGATGAAGCTGAAAAAGCGCTTCCACCACGGTCGAGTTGGCACTACTTTTTTCTTTATTCTGGGTATAGTCTTGCGTTTTGTCTTAGGCATGGGAGGATTTATACCTCCATAATTACAGAGATAATAACAGGACGGCGGTGAGTCTGCTCATAGAAGAATCTGGTCAGTGCATCTCTCACTTTGGCATCAAAATTGCTTCGATTCACCCGCAATGGTGTTGTATCATGATTTAAAGCAGCTACCACTACATCTTGGCTTTTCTGAATCAATGCCCGATTCTCTTCGGCATCGATAAAACCCCGTGTCTTAATATTAGGCTTCCCCACCAGTTTGCCCTTTTTAGTATCAATAACAAGGGTTACCACCACAACTCCATCTCGCGAGAGCAATTTACGGTCACGAAGCACAGTACTGTCTAGTTCACCCGTAAGCAGCCCATTCACATAAACATCACCTATAGGAATCTTACCAACGATTTTCCCAACTTCTTGCCCCAGTTCAAGTATGTCCCCATCTTCAAGGACAAAAACATTATCCTCAGCTATGCCCATTTCTCGGGCTAAGTTAGCATGCAGACTTAAATGGCGATACTCTCCATGAACAGGCACGAAGAACTTAGGCTTAACCAAACTAAGCAAAAGTTTTAACTCTTCCCGACTGCCATGCCCATGAACATGGACTTGAGCCAACTTATCATAAATTACTTGAGCACCCTGTCGAAAAAGGCTATCTATGGTCTTGTTAACTAATGCCTCGTTTCCAGGAATGGGAGTTGCTGACATCACCACTGTGTCTCCAGGGATAATCTGAATTTGGTTGTGGTCTCGATTAGCTATGCGCACTAAGGCAGAAGTAGGTTCGCCCTGACTCCCGGTGGTTAACAAAACAACTTGATTATGAGGCAAATTGGGGAGTCTATCGAGATTACAAAGAACTCCAGAGGGGTCAGTAAGGTAGCCTATTTTCATTGCCACGTTCACTATTTCCTTCATGCTGCGTCCAATAACAAATACATAGCGGCCATACTTGGTAGCGACATCAATTATCTGCTGGATGCGAGAAATAAGAGAGGCAAATGTAGTTACGATTACTCTTCCCTGTGCTTCAGCTACAATACGACCTAAGGCATCACTGACCACTCTTTCAGAAGGAGTATACCCCGGAAGCTCAACATAAGTGGAATCGGAAAGAAGAAGTAGAACTCCCTTTGTCCCCAAACGAGCTAGTTGGTTGAAGTCAGTGGGTTTGCCAATTACAGGGGTGTACTCGAGTTTAAAATCACCACTGTGAACGACAATGCCTACTGGAGTGTGAATGATTAGCCCTACAGAATCGGGAATACTGTGACAAACAGAGAAAAATTCTATAGCGAAACTACCTAGCGTAATCCTACTCCCCGGGTGAACTAGATTTAACTTTGCTTTAGTTTTTGCTCCACGCTGCTTAAGCTCAACAGAAATCAACTCTTGAGTGAGCTTGGTAGCGTAAATAGGAACAGGAAGGCGGGATACAATGTAAGGCAGAGCACCAATGTGGTCTTCATGCCCATGAGTGATAATTATCCCTCTTAAATTTTGCTGCTTCTCTAGAAGGTAGCTAATATCTGGGATAAGTAAATCCACCCCCAACATTTCTTCTCTGGGAAACATGAGTCCGGCATCAATGACAACAATATCATTGTCATATTCCAAAGCCATCATGTTCTTACCGACTTCACCCAATCCGCCTAGGGGAATTATCCTCAAATTTTTATTGCTCATTTCGTTGCCTCTCTAAAATAAACTTAATTGGTGAGATTCAGTTGCGACGTCAGTTATTTCCCCACCTCGAGCCAATATTTGTGGAATCTTAAGCACATCAGCCCCAATGACTTGGCGTAGACTGCCTTGATGAAGAGCTGCCGCAGGATGATACATAGGGTAATAAATGATGCCATTCTGCACCCTCGGCTTTCCATGAATCCTGCCTATGCTCTCGTTAGGAAAATATCTTGCTAGAGAATAACGACCTAAAGTAATAATCATCTTGGGGTGAATTATCTCTATCTGGCGGTCAAGCCATTTGCGGCAAGCCTGTATCTCTACCGGTAGAGGGTCGCGATTTTGAGGAGGACGGCATTTAATTACATTGGCAATATAAACCTCTCCCCGCCGTAAATCAATCGAGGCTAGCAACTGATCCAAAAATTGTCCAGCAGGTCCCACAAAAGGACGCCCCTGCTGGTCTTCATGCCACCCCGGTGCCTCGCCGATAAAAACTAAATCAGCATTCTCTGAACCTTCGCCAGGCACAACTCTAGTACGATACTTAGCTAGTTCACAATCCTGGCAATTCGCAATCTCATTATAAAGTTCAGCTAAAACTGACATCTACTTCGATGGTAACATACCTAC
>CAZEQL010000021.1:0-19545 GCA_964514415.1 uncultured Dehalococcoidales bacterium | reverse complement strand
ATTGCGCCGGGGATTAGAGATGAAGTGACTTAATCTACTGTGAGTGATATACTACATAAGTGATATACCAGTAGAGCGGTGACGCAATCTTATGTTCGTGAGTTACTGAGAGGTGTGGTAGAGCCCTTGTTGCTCGTTCTTATTGGTGAATTGCCTATGCACGGCTACCAGATTATTAAAGAGCTGGAGAAAAGGAGTCAGGGATATTTTAAGTTTAAGGAGAGCACTATATATTCTGCGTTGCGCCGTTTGGAGAAGGAAGAGTTGGTGCTAAGCTCATGGCAGCAAGTTCGGAAACAAAAGCGGCGATGTTATGAGTTGACTGAGAAAGGTCATCAGATTCTAGTTGGGAAGCTGGGTGAGTGGCAAGTGTTCCATAGCGCGGTTGGCAAGGTTGTGGGCGAGTGATAATTTAATAGATCTTGGAACCGAATAAACGCTCCCATATGAGGATGGGAGCAGGGAGGAGTTGGCCACTGTAGCTGAAGAGATGGGGGCGGACGTAAGCTTGGGATGTGGAGAGATGAAGGTAGCTTTACGATAAGCGTTCAGTCACTTTCATAGTACTCTGAGTTTTTATGCCACCCTGAACGAAGTAAAGGACCTGAAGGATATCGAAGATTCTTCACTACGCTCAAGATGGCGCTAAAGCGAACGGTTTAGTTTTATAATTTAGCTCACCTTTGGTAGTTGAGCTAGTGCCTCCTTTATCTTCTCGTTGGGATACTCATAGTCTTGGAGCTTGCCCGAAAGATAGGCATCGTAGGCAGCCATATCAACATGACCATGTCCGCTGTGAGCCAGCAGGATGGTTTTTGACTCGCCAGATTCTTTGCATTTAAGGGCTTCGTCAATAACTACCTTAATGGCATGGTTTGGCTCTGGGGCGCTGATAATGCCCTCGGTGCGGGCGAAGGTTATGCCGGCCTCAAAAGTGCCAAGCTGATGCTCAGCTCTGGCTTCAACTAGCCCCAATTTATTCAGGTGGCATATGATGGGTGCCATCCCATGATAGCGCAATCCACCGGCATGGATTGGAGGCGGAATAAAGGCATGTCCCAGGGTAAACATCTTCATTAGAGGTGTAAGCCCAGCCACGTCGCCGAAATCATAGGCATAGGGTCCCTTGGTCATGGTAGGGCAGCTCGTCGGCTCGACATTGATGATACGCAAGTCTGGCTTTGCCCCATCAATTTTATCTTTTACAAAGGGCAAATACAGGCCAGCAAAGTTTGAGCCGCCGCCGATGCAGCCGATGATAATATCGGGGTAGGCATCTGCCTTCTCCATTAGCTTCTTTGCTTCCAGTCCATTGATAGTTTGATGCAGCAGGACATGGTTAAGCACGCTGCCCAGGGCATAGTGGGTATCATCACGAGACACGCAATCCTCTACTGCCTCGCTGATAGCAAGCCCCAAGCTGCCAGGGCAGTCAGGGTCTTTTGCTAACATAGCACGTCCTGTCTGGGTATCTGGACTAGGACTGGGCACGCAGTTACCTCCCCATGTCTCCATCATGATGCGGCGATAGGGCTTTTGGTGATAGCTGATAGCGACCATGTAAACCTTGATTTCAATGCCGAAGCAAGCACCGGCAAAGGATAGGGCACTCCCCCACTGCCCGGCTCCGGTCTCGGTGGTTATTCTCTTGATTCCCTCTTGCTTGTTGTAGTAAGCTTGAGCTATGGCGGTGTTGGGCTTGTGGCTACCTGGAGGGCTTGACCCCTCATACTTATAGAAAATCTTGGCTGGTGTATCCAGAGCTTTCTCCAATCTGTGTGCCCGAAATAAGGTTGTTGGTCTCCATAGTCGATAGATATCCCGCACCTCTTCAGGGATTTCAATCCACCTCTCGGTGCTCACTTCCTGCTTAATTAATTCCATGGGGAAAAGAGGGGTCAGGTCATCGGGACCTACTGGCTTTCCTGTGGCGGGATGCAAAACCGGCGGTAGTGGCTCAGGCAAATCTGCCTGAATGTTATACCAATATTTTGGCATCTCCTCTTCGTCCAGAGTAAATTTTGTTCTCTTATCCATTTTTGCCTCCTTACTCTTGTGGCTTTAGCCCACAAACTGAATTGTATTTTTACTTCGATGAACTTGTTTGAGTGTCTTGTAACTTTGATACTATGGCGCCGCGGGGTGGCGTCAATTCCTCAATATAATTGCCATGTTCCATCCCTCCTTTGAAATAATCATGATTTGTCAAGAGCATTTCTTAATTCTATGATAAAATCTTGCAGGGAACTCGAATTGTTTTCCTCGGATTCCATAAGCTGTATGATTCGACTCCCCACAATCACCCCGTCGGCTATCTTGCTTACCTGTACAGCTTGTTGTGGGGTAGATATTCCAAACCCTACACAAAGGGGCTGGCTAGTTACTGCTCGTACTCTGGCTATAAATGCCTCCAAATCTGCAGGTAAGTTTTCTCTAGCTCCAGTAACCCCCGTTACTGAAACTAGATATATGAAGCCTCGGGATTTTTGAGCTACAAGCTGGATACGCCTTTCCATGCTGTTGGGAGCCAGAAGGTATATGAGGGCAAGACTATGATTTTGTGTGATGGCTTCCATCTCCGAACCTTCCTCCGGAGGAAGGTCAGGGATAATTAAGCCATCAATGCCTGATCTGGCACTGGCATCACAGAATTTATCAATGCCGTAGTTGAATACTGGGTTGAAGTAGGTCATAAATATCAGAGGTATTTCAACTTTTTGGCGTAGTTGACTGGCCACGTCGAGGCAAACATCAGGGGTAACTCCATTTTGCAAAGCATGAAAGCTTGCTTCTTGTATGGTGACGCCATCTGCCACGGGATCGGAGAAGGGAATGCCCAGTTCTACAATGTCACACCCACTTTCAGCGAGGATAGGAACTACTTTCAAAGTTGCTTCAATGCTGGGGTAACCTACAGTTACATAGGGAATCAAGGCTATGTGGTTTGGTTTGGCGAAAACAGAGGCAATACGGCTCATATTTTCACTCCTAATGCTTTAACCACGATGTCCATATCCTTATCGCCGCGACCAGAGAGGTTGACTACGATAAGCTGCTCCTTATCCAGGGAGCTTGCCACGTTAGCGGCGTGGGATATGGCGTGAGCTGGTTCAAGTGCTGGGATAATGCCCTCAGTTTGGCAAAGAAGCTGGAAGGCTTCCAATGCCTCTTCATCGTTTACTGCAACATAAGTGGCACGTCCGATAGCTTTGTAGTAACTATGTTCTGGTCCTACACCTGGGTAATCCAGTCCGGCGGAGATACTGTGTGTTTCCATAATCTGTCCGGCATTGTCCTGGAGGAGGTAGGATTTAGCTCCATGAAGCACCCCGAATTTCCCTGCAACCAGGGAGGCGGCATGTTTACCTGACTTGATACCTCTTCCTGCCGCTTCTACCCCGATGAACTTGACATTCTTATCATCTACAAAGGAGTGAAAAATCCCTATAGCATTGCTGCCACCGCCTACGCAGGCAATTATGTAGTCAGGTAAGCGGTTGCACTTAGCTAAAATCTGTTGCTTAGTTTCTTTGCCTATGATTGATTGAAAATCACGCACCATTACCGGATAGGGGTGAGGACCTACAACCGAGCCTAAAAGATAATAAGTACCTCTCACGTTAGTTACCCAGTCTCTTATAGCTTCATTGATGGCATCCTTTAGAGTTTTACTGCCTGAAGAGACAGGACGTACCTCCGCACCCAGCAGCTTCATACGAAAGACATTAAGTGATTGGCGACTTATGTCTTCCTCTCCCATATAGACGATGCAATTCAGTCCTAACTTGGCACATATGGTAGCAGCGGCTACACCATGTTGCCCAGCGCCAGTCTCCGCGATAACCCTCCGCTTTCCCATTCTCTTGGCGAGAAGACCTTGTCCCAAAGCATTATTTATCTTATGAGCTCCGGTATGGGCTAAATCCTCTCTCTTAAGGAAAATTTGAGCACCCCCACAGTGCTTGGTGAGTCTCTTAGCAAAGTAAAGCGGTGTTGGCCTCCCTGAGTAGTCGTGAGATAAGGAATCAAACTCAGCCCAAAAAGCTGGATCACTATTTACCTCCTTATAAGCAGTCTCCAATTCGTCTAAAGCTGGCATAAGAACTTCGGGTGCAAACCTGCCTCCGAATTGTCCAAAATAACCATGGGAGTTGGGCAACTGCTTACCTTTTGCTGTCATCGGCTTTCCTCACTACTTCGATAAATGTTCTTATCTTAGCTGCATCCTTGCTTCCTTCTATCTCTACCCCGGAGGATACATCTACTCCCCAAGGTCTTACTAGCTTGATTACTTGAGCTACGTTCTCTGTGTCCAGTCCACCAGCGATAATGACCGGGAAATTCCTGGCTACCTGCTGGGCTAAATTCCAATTAAAGGTTATGCCCGTCCCACCATATTTGTCCCCAACCTGAGAATCGAGGAGGGCAATGAACCTTTGTGTGCAAAGCATCTTAGCTCCAGCAGTCAGCTCAATGCATATTTCCTCGGAGTGTTGCTGGCCTATTCGAATAGCCTTAATGATTGGCTTGGTGATGCCACGGCAATATTCCCAGGATTCGTCGCCACTTAGCTGAACCCAATCCAAGTCACAAAAGTCAGCGATTTCGTTTACTTTGGGGACTGGCATATTGACAAATACACCGACCACTTGTGGTGAGGGGAAAAGGCTCTCCCTCACCCTCCCTTTATCTGGCGAGGGGCGTGTGGTATTGCTGCCTTTCTTTACCACATTAGCTATTTCGCGTGCCTCTTTAAGATTGACCTGTCTTTTGCTGGGAGCAAAAACCAATCCGATAAAATCAGCGCCGGCCTCAACTGTAGCCAATGCATGCTCTTTGTCTTTGATACCACAAATCTTTACATGGGTCACGACAGCAGCTCCTTCATCTTGACCAGAATGTTATCGGCGGCAACCAAGGCCTCGCCAACAAGCACGGCGTCAACCCCCCATTCCCCCAGCTTTTCGATATCACTCCGGCTCTTAATGCCACTTTCGGCAACCACTATTCGCTGCTTGGGGATGAGAGGACGTAAACTGCGAGTTGTATTCATGTCAACGGTGAAAGTATTCAAGTCTCGATTATTGATCCCGATGATTTCCGCTTCGCTGAGAACCGCTCTTTCTGCCTCGTCTTCGTTGTGAACTTCAACCAGGCACTTTAAACCAAGTCCATGACTCAACGAGAGGAGTTCTTTAAGCTGCTCTTGTTCTAAAATAGCTACTATTAACAATAAAGCATCTGCGCCGTAAGCGCGGGACTCATATACCTGGTAGGAGTCAAAGATGAAATCCTTCCTTAGCAATGGAAGATTAACTGCTTCCCCTATCGCTGTTAGGTAATCAATATTGCCCTTGAAATAGTTTGCCTCGGTTAGCACTGAAATAGCGGCAGCGCCACCCTGAGCGTAGACTTTGGCTAGCTCGGCGGGGTTGAGGTTGGGGCGGAGGATTCCTCGCGATGGTGATGCTTGTTTCACTTCGGCAATGAGTCGAATGTGGTTACCATTGAGAGCAGAAGCAAAGTCAAGGGGTTTCCGCTGGACAGTAATACGTTCCTCCAGGTAGCTCAAGGGTAGCGTCTTCTTCCTCTGTTCGACTTCTTCTCTTTTTAGAGCGATAATTTTATTAAGCATTTCATTTTTCAGCTATCAGCTTTCAGTTATCAGTCATCAGCTAAATGTTGAAGGCTGTCTGCTAAGCACTGACTGCTTCTTTTTTCAGGCTCTGGCTGAACTCGATTAGCTTATTAAGTTTGGCTTGGGCTCTCTTCGCATCAATTGCTTCCTTAGCAATACGGACACCTTCCTTGAGGGTTGATGCTTGATTGCCGACAACCAGTGCTGCAGCAGCATTCATAACAACTATATTTCGTCTGGCACCCGCCTCTCCGCTCAATATACTGCGTAATATCTCACTATTTTGTTTGGCCGTTCCTCCTCTAATCTCTGCCACGCTCGCTTTTTCAAACCCAAAATCTTCAGGGGAAACCTTATAAGGTGGCAATACTCTATCTTGGTTAACATCCCACACCAGCGACTCTCCGCTGACTGAAATCTCATCCATGCCATCCATGCCATGCACAACCAAAGAATGCTTTGTGCCCAATTGCTGAAGGGCAGAGGCAATCTTCTCCCCCAATCCCTGGGAGGGAACTCCAATAACCTGGAACTCGGCTCTGGCTGGATTAGTGAGAGGTCCCAGAATATTAAACACTGTGCGAATTCCAATTTCGCGCCGAGGCGAAGCAGCATACTTCATCGCAGGGTGGAAGATAGGGGCAAACATGAAGCCGATGCCCACTTCCTCCAGGCATTGAGCTACTGCCTCGGCCCCGAGGTCAATTCTTACACCCAGTGTCTCAAGAACATCGGCGCTGCCACAGTGGCTAGACATTGCTCGATTGCCATGCTTGGCTACCTTGAGTCCAGCGCCAGCAGCAACGAAAGCAGCAGCAGTGGATATGTTGAAAGTAAAGGAGCTGTCGCCACCGGTGCCACAGGTATCAATTATGGGAGGGCTGACCATGACAGGAGTTGCCTTAGCTCGCATGACACTTGCTAAGCCGGCAATTTCATCTATCGTTTCTCCTTTAATGTGAAGTGCGGTGACAAAGGCGCCAAACTGAGCCGGCGTTGCCTCGCCGCTCATTATCTCCTCCATAACCTCGGCTGCTTCCACCATATTCAGGGAATTGCCACAGACGAGGGTTTCAATGGCTTCCTTGATCATTTGGTGTGCTCCTCTTTAGCTATCTTACGAACTTCAGTTTTCAGTGGGCCTATCTCCCAACCTCCGCTTACTTGAGCTATGCTTACCTCTCGTCTTGATTCGATGTCACGATCATATACATCTTTATAATATGCCACCAGGAATCCCCGCCCCCCATTTCGCTCTAAGGATAATCGGCGCGTTATTTCCCTCTCTTTATCATTGGTAGCCATGCTGCCAATATCGTACCGTTGGGATTCGCCCTTAGCGCCTTCAGTAAGCGAATATACATCAATGGCTGGCCCAGGACCAATATTTCTAAGTGTGCACGTCAATTGCTGAGGTAGTTTTCCTTTCCTCACGTTGGACAATATTTCCCTCTTATCCTCGTCAGTAAGTGATTCCTCTATGTCTATCACAGGGCGGACTGCATCGTATCTCTGTTCCCTCATCTCCCCTGCCATCTTAGCTGTTGATAGGGCGTAGAGGCCTGTAATTGCAACCAAACCAGTCATTAGCATGATTTGCGCCCAATCTGCGGGCTCTATCTCACGTGTGTGATAGATTAAATAAGCAATGAATAAAGTTCCCACAGCTAATACAAGGATGCTGCCCCATCTGCCGGAAAAACCTTCTTTTATAGTTCTTCTTAGTGCGATTGTGCAAAGCGTAAGTGATAAAACTATAGCCACTATTAATACGATGGTGTAAGTCCATTCTAGAGTTGTCATGTTGCTACTCTCCCATTGGTTGATACTGTAAATAGAGAAAGAAAATTCTTGAGTAAATCCTTCCCTACCTCGGTCATAATTGACTCGGGGTGAAATTGGACTCCTTCCACGGGAAATTCACGATGGCGTAGTCCCATGATCATGCCTTCTGTTGTCCAGGCAGTAACTTCAAGGCAGTCAGGTAAGTCATCGCACAATACTGCCAGGGAGTGATAACGGATAGCGGAAAATGGGTTGGGAAGTCCTGCGAGAACTCCCCTGCCGTTGTGGTAAATGAGCGACGATTTGCCATGTTTTATTTCACCGGCGCGATTAACTTCAGCACCATAGCTATAGCCGATGCATTGATGCCCTAGACAGACCCCCAGAATGGGAATGCGACTTCCAAATCGGCGGATGACCTCATTGGAGATGCCAGCCTGCTTCGGAGTGCCAGGCCCCGGCGAGATAACGATACGCTCAGGAGTTCTTGTCTCAATATCCTGTAAGGTTACCTCGTTGTTGCGAACTACCCACACATTCTCTCCCAGTTCGCTCAAGTACTGGAAGAGGTTATAGGTAAAGCTGTCGTAGTTATCTATCAGCAAAAGCATATTGTTTAGCCTCCGCCTGGTCAATGGCGGTAAGTAGCGCCTGAGCCTTGCTCAAGCTTTCTTGATATTCACGCTCAGGGATGCTGTCGGCGACGATTCCGCATCCTGCCTGGATGTAGGCGATATTGCCCTTGATGACTATGGTGCGTATGGTTATGGCAGTATCCAGGTTTCCGGAAAAGTCGAAGTAGCCCACTGCTCCAGCATAAGGTCCTCTCTTGTCCTCCTCCAACTCAGCGATAATCTCCATAGCACGAATCTTGGGTGCGCCGGAAACCGTGCCGGCGGGGAAGCAGGCGCGCAGGGCGTCAAATTGGGAAAGCCCATATCTTAGTTTTCCTTGAACGTGAGATACCAAATGCATAACGTGAGAATATCGCTCCACATCCATGAGCTGTGTTACCTCAACCGTGCCCGGCTGGCTGATTCTGCCGATGTCGTTGCGTCCTAAGTCGACAAGCATGATGTGTTCGGCGCGCTCCTTTTCATCATTTTTGAGTTCTTCCTCTAGAGCTGTATCTTCGGCGGCGTCTTTGCCACGGGGGCGGGTGCCGGCGATGGGGTGATTGGATACCATCCCGTCCTCTACACGCACCAGAAGCTCAGGCGAAGCCCCCACGATGTGGAAGTCGCCCAGGTGGAGGTAATACATATAAGGGGAAGGGTTTATGGAGCGCAGCGCCCGATATATGGCAAATGGATGAGCATGGGTGGGTCTTGCCAACCGCTGAGATAAGACGACCTGGATTATATCTCCGGCATATATATGTTCTCTGGCGCAGGATACTCTGTCCTCAAACTCTGCCTGTGAGAAATTAGACGATATATCGGTTTTGGGTGGGAGAGCAGTGCTTGGGACTTCAGAATGGATTGGTTGTTTGAGCCTGGCAACCAGGTTGTCTATCTTGCGAGTGGCCTCAACGTATGCTGCCTCGACATCTCCGTCTATATAAGCGTGGGAGATGACCTTTATCTTGTGAGTGACGTGGTCGAAGGCAAGGAGCGTATCTGCCAGCATCAAAACGGATTCGGGGAATTCCTGAGGGTCGTGGTTGGCAGAGGGTAGCCTTTCAAAGTAGCGAGCAACCTCATAGCTCAGGTAGCCAACCATCCCACCGTGGAATCTAGGCAAGCCAGTAATAGTCACTGGATGAAGTTGCCCAAACCTTTGTTCCACTAATCGCAATGGGTCAATGGCGTTTTCTTTTCCTGTCGTTAGGACTAAGGAGGGATCGGTACCAATGAAACTATAGCGAGCTAGTCGTTCGCCACCTTCGACGCTCTCCAGAAGGAAAGAGTAATTTCCGCGAGCTATCTTAAGGTAAGCAGATACCGGCGTTTCCAGGTCGGCATTAATTTCACGGTAAACCGGCACTAGATTGCCTTTTTTCTTCAGTTGGCAAACTTCCTCTAAAGTTGGGTAATACATTCTTACTCCAGGGATAATAAAAAAGCCTCTCACCCAAGGGGCGAGAGGCTTAAAATCTTCGCGGTGCCACCCTATTTCAGTCTTTTTCAGACCATCTCTCTCAGGTACAGCTCAACTTAAGAGCGATACCCTGGGTTTTGATAACGCTACCCTTTGCGACAAAGCCTACTTAGCCTCGCAGCTTTTCGGTTTGCAGCTCCCAGGTCCATTCCAACCTTGCGCAAGTATCGGCTCACACCTTACCCGACTCTCTGAACTCCGCTTTAAGCTGTACTAGTCCTGTTCTTAGCCTTTCCCTTATTCAATTAGTTGATGATTTTATACAAAGGGTTTAATTCTGTCAAATAGCTATTATAAGAGAGCGCTTAGAGATGTCATTAAACGCTCCCATCATAGCTAAGAAGAAGCAGGGGTGGGAATTTGCGGAGATGGAGTCTTTTTGGGTGGTTTGACGGTGAAGCCAAGTATGCTTCCTATAACATATAGTCCGGCGCCGATTGCAAAAGCTATAGTGTAGCTATGGGTTGTGTCCCATATATAGCCGGCAATAGGAGGGCCAATGGCTCCGGCGACTCCCCACGCGGTAGCTAGGACTCCTATGAGCACGGGCAGTGATTTCATGCCCATGAGATGCCCCACCAGTCCTGGTAGCGTTGCTGATTTACCTCCGTAACCAATTCCATATATCACGGCAAATAGATATATCATCCCGACACTTTTTATTGGTATGAGGAAAAGCATCATGGCAGCACACAATGCCAGGGAAATGCCCACGCAGCGGTTAAATCCTATTTTATCGGCTATAGCTCCCATAAACAGCCTGCCGCCAATGGCCACGGCGGAGATGATTCCCAGAGCACCGGCAGCGGCCATTTGGGAAATTCCCATGTCCATGCAATGAGGCACTATATGCACCATGACTATGAGCAAGGGAATGCTGGCGAGAACATGAATTCCCCACGCCGTCCACATAGCTCTTGTTTTCAGTGCCTCTTTCAGTGTCCACCCTACCTCAGTCGAGGCGGGTTCTGCCTGTTTTGAAGCTTCGGCAACTGGGCTTGCTTCCACTCCGTAAGGTTTGAGTCCCTTTTCCTCAGGGGTGCGATAGATTAAAAATGCCGGTATGAACATAACAACAAAAGCTATGACTCCCGAAATCAAGAAGGTAATCCGCCAGCCGTAAGCGATGATAAGGTGGGTGCATAAAAGTGACAGAATCAAAGTTCCCGCGCCTATACCAGACATGTAGATACCTAAAACCAAGCCTCTTCTCTTGACAAACCACCTTTGTACTGTAGCAGCAGGCAGAGAATAGGCGACACCAAAACCTATGGCTAGGAGTCCTCCCCAGAAGAGATACATCTGCCATAAGGTGTGAGCTTGACTGGACAATGCCAGACCAACGCCAACAAGGATGGAGCAGCCGATTATTACTCTTCTCGGTCCTATTTTGTCCGTTAGCCAGCCTATCACAACTGCAGCTATACAATAGACAACTGTAGATACTGCGGGAAGTGTCGAAGTTAGAGCTCGGCCCCAGCCAAATTCTTCCTGCAATTCTGCAAAGAAAACGCCGTAACTATAAAAGAAACCGTAGTTGAAGCTAATAAGGAAGCAACCAAGCAATACTAACCAGCCGTAGAAGAACTTTGGGTCATTTGCTTTACCCATTCTTTTCACCTCCCCTGTTACTTACTTTTAATTATAGTAACACGGAGTTTGAATTTGTCAATAGCTATTATAAGAGAGCGCTTAGTGATGTCATTCTGAGGAGCCCGAATGAATTTGGGCGACGAAGAATCTCCGAGATTCTTCGCTTCGCTCAGAATGACATCTGGCTGTTATTAAACGCTCCCATCATGGCTAAGAAGAAGCAGGGGTGGGAATTTGTGGAGATGGAGTCTTTTTGGGTGGTTTGACGGTGAAGCCAAGTATGCTTCCTATAACATATAGTCCGGCGCCGATTGCAAAAGCTATAGTGTAGCTATGGGTTGTGTCCCATATATAGCCGGCAATAGGAGGGCCAATGGCTCCGGCGACTCCCCACGCGGTAGCTATGACTCCTATGAGCACGGGCAGTGATTTCATGCCCATGAGATATCCCACCAGTCCTGGCAAAGTTGCCGATTTACCTCCGTAACCAATTCCATATATCACGGCAAACAGATATATCATCCAGACACTTTTTATTGGTATGAGGAAAAGCATCATGGCAGCACACAGTGCCAGAGAAATGCCCACGCAGCGGTTAAAGCCTAGTTTATCGGCCATAGTTCCCATAAACAGCCTGCCGCCAATGGCGACGGCGGAGATGATTCCCAGGGCGCCGGCAGCGGCCATTTGGGAAATTCCCATGTCCATGCAATGAGGCACTATATGCACCATGACTATGAGCAAGGGAATGCTGGCGAGAACATGAATTCCCCACGCCGTCCACATAGCTCTTGTTTTCAGTGCCTCTTTCAGTGTCCACCCTACCTCAGTCGAGGCGGGTTCTGCCTGTTTTGAAGCTTCGGCAACTGGGCTTGCTTCCACTCCGTAAGGTTTGAGTCCCTTTTCCTCAGGGGTGCGATAGATTAAAAATGCCGGTATGAACATAACAACAAAAGCTATGACTCCCGAAATCAAGAAGGTAATCCGCCAGCCGTAATCGATTATAAGGTGGGTGCATAAAAGTGACAGAATTAAGGTTCCCGCGCCTATACCCGACATATAGATACCTAAAACAAAGCCCCTTCTCTTCACGAACCACCTTTGTACTGTGGCAGCGGGCAGAGAATAGACAACACCAGTGCCTATAGCTAGTAGTCCTCCCCAGAAGAGATACATCTGCCATAAGGTATGAGCTTGACTGGACAATGCCAGACCAGCGCCAACAAAGATAGAGCATCCTATGATTACTTTTCTGGTCCCTATTTTGTCCGTCAGCCAGCCTATTACAACCGCAGCTATACAGTAAACCACTGTAGATACTGCGGGAAGGGTGGAAGTTAGAGTTCTGCCCCAGCCAAATTCATCCTGCAGTGGTTTAAAAAAGACGCCGAAATTGTAAAAGAAACCAATGTTGGAGCTAAGAAGGAAGCAGCCAAGTAATACTAGCCAGCCGTAGAAGAACTTTGGGTCATTTGCTTTGCCCATTCTTTTTACCTCCCTTTACTCTATTTTAATTATCGCAACACAGCCTACGCGGGGATTTTTTCCATTTCAGAAATATCGGGGTCGTGCAACGGCAACAAGATATCAGCTAACCCCTTTACTCTTAGGGCGCTCTCAAAGGCTTCCACTGGATTCAGGGCAATCCCCAGCGGGATAACAGGAAGGCGTTCTTTTACTTCTTCCGGAGGCTTAAAATTGTCCATGATACAGCAGAATCCGGCTATAATGGCCTTACCCTTAGAGGTTTCGATGGCTACTGACTGGCAACCAGGGCTGTGACCCGGAGTGAACAAGACCTCTATGCCATCCATTATCTTGGTATCACCTTTAACAGTTATAAATCTCACATCCTTGAAAAACTCTTTACCGTAGACACCTGCCAATATGGGGTGGGGAGCGTAGGCAAATTTCAGTTCCTCTTCCTGGACGATGACCTTGGCGTTAACGCACTTCCTCATATTTATGCAGTGGTCGTACATGAGGTGAGTCTGGATAACTATATCTATCTTTTCAGGAGTAAGGTTATATTTAGCCAGGGCATTCTCGAAAGAAATAACATCTTTACAATTACCAGTGAAATATTTACTGATGATGTCGCACGAACCACCGGTATCCACGAGTATATTCTTATCTCCTCCCTCAATATACCAGGTATTTACTGGCACCCACATTTTTTCCCCAACGTGCATCCTGTAGGTCAGGAAGCTCTTATCTCCTTCTAATTTAGCTAGCGTTAATGGATGTATGGTGTACATAAGCTATTATCTCCTTCAAAGCTGAGTATATTCCTCTGAGGAATGGCATGTCAATACATTTCCTCCTTTCGATGCTTGGGTTGTTTGATGAGGAGGGCAAGAACAGAAGCGGTGATGGCTGCTACAGCAGCTGCCACCAAACTCCAGTTATAACTGCCGGATATATCGAATACACGTCCCGCTAGAAATGGCCCTGCTGCGGCGCCAATCATTGCTCCCATCACAATGACACCAAGGATTGTTCCCATTGATGCGGTGCCAAAAAACCTTCCTATCATTGAGGGGAACTGCGGCACCCAGCCTCCATAGGAGAATCCAAATATAGCAGCGAAAGCAAACAGAGCTGGTATATTTTTTACCCAAATAAGTGAAAGTAACGTAAGCGCTTCGACTCCTACGCAGAGAGCTATTATACGATTTGTTCCAACTCTATCTCCGGCATGCCCCAACACTATTTTTCCAGTGATGCAGGAGACCCCAATAATTGACACGGCGATTGCTGCAGTGGCTGATGGTATTCCTGCATCTGTGATATACGGAACCAGGTGAGCCATGGGAACTTGGGTGCAAAAAGCGCAGAGGGCGTGCACAACAACTAACATCCAGAATGATTGGGTACGGAGTGCCTCTGAAAGTGAAAAATCGCTACTTTTCATTTGGGGACTATTTTCTGCTGCCATTTGAGGCTTTGTGTTTTCAACAACACCTAGAGGTACAGACCCTATATCTTTAGGATCGCGTCGTATTAGCCAGGCAACCAGGAAAAGTACCACCCAGGCTATAATGGCGAGGGCGAGGTAAGCTGTCCTCCAATCGTAGGTAGAGATGAGGTAACTCGATAAAGGTGGGAAAATGATGGCTCCTAGTCCTGTTCCCGCGGCGACAATACCCAAAGCCAGACCCCTTTTCTTTACGAACCACCTGGTTACTGTTACTATGGGAGGAACGAAAGCAGCACCCATTCCCATTCCAGCTATAAAACCAAAAAATAAATAAAGTTGCCAGATTGAACTTAACCGAGAGGTTAGCAGTATGCCCAGACCCAGGAGGAAGCCGCCGATAGCAATGGCTAGCCTGGGCCCACGCTTGTCGTTTAGCCACCCCATGATGATGCTGAACACTCCTTGCATTATCATAGCAATGGAATAGGCTAACGATGTCGTTGCCCTGGTCCAGCCGAATTCTGCCGACATAGGTTTGAAGAATACGCCGTAGCTGTAAAGGACTCCCCAGGGGATAGTTACAGCAAGCAGGGCAGTGATGACCACCACCCATCCGTAAAAGAAGCGATGGGATTTCTCTTCAGGCAAAAACCTTCACCTCCTTAGATTTAAGTAGCTCTTCCTACCTTTGTCTCCTTAGTTCCCGTGGCATCTCTGTCATCCTATTGGAGGAGGAAGATACCACAATTGTCTAAACCCTTCACTTTCCTTTGAATAGGGGATTCCTTTTTTCCAGGAAAGATTTGAATCCTTCCATGAAATCTTCGCTATTGCGGCACATTTCCAGAGCATAGCTCTCAAAATCCAAAGCTTGGTTCAGGTCCATCGTATGATAGTTTTGCAGCCCCCTTTTGGTAAGGGCGATAGGAATGGGAGCATTGTTGGCTATCTTTCTTGCCAGTTCGTAAGCGTACGGCATCAACTCTTCGGGGGATACCATATGGTTTACCAGACCGATGCGCAGGGCTTCCGGGGCATCAACCAGGTCTCCGGTGAAAAATAGTTCTGCCGCCTTACTGTAACCTACTAATCTGGGTAAGAAATATATTCCCCCCCAGTCAGGGAAAGCCCCTCGTCGGATAAATACCTGACCGAACCTGGCTTTTTCACTGGCAATTCTGATGTCACAAGCCAAAGCCAGGTTGCATCCACCACCCGCAGCCACACCGTTAACTGCAGCGATAAATGGTTTCCCCCCTGAATTGATGGTCAAAATCACTTTGTGCATAGTGTATCTTTCGCTTGGGCTGGTTCTAGATAGAGCTTGGCTTGTGCCCGAAACAAACTCGTTCACGTCACCGCCGGAACAAAATGCTTTTCCCGCACCGGTAATTACAACCACATGCACTGCCGGGTCTGCGTTAGCATCTTCTACTGCCTCTAGAATTTCCTCTCGCATTCTTCCTGCAAAGGCATTATATTTATCCGGTCGGTTGAGGGTAAGAGTAGCTACTTTATCCTTTTTGTCTAATAAAACATACTCCCATGTCATTTGGCGCCTCCTTTGAAGAGTGAATAAAGCTGTGAAGAAAGTGTTTGTGCCTCTTCTATCATCTCAGGAAATATCTTCGCTATGCTCTTAATTTCCTGGCACAATCCAGCCGCTTGACCACATGCTACAAGGATGTTGTCTTGGTTTCCTCTCAATGGGACAGACATTCTATCAACAACACCATCCAGGCTTTTATCTTCAGGAGCTTGGCTAATTAGTTCGGCAGCCTTGCCCTTTAAGACGCGTACAGGCATCATCTTTTCCTTCCCGAGCACGAGAGTAGACTCACATTGTGCTTCTAAAATAAGCTGTTTGATGAAATCGGAAACGGGACACTCTTCGGTGGCTAGAAAGCGAGTTCCTACCTCAACACCTTCAGCCCCCAAAGCTAGGGCAGCTAATAAACCTCTGGCATCAGCAATGCCACCGGCTGCAATTACCGGTATCTTCAACACTCTAACTAGTTCTGGAACTAGGCAAAGAGTTGTAACATCCGTTCGTCCTAAGTGGCCTCCAGCCTCATACCCGGTAGCGATGACTCCGTCCACCCCCGCTGCCTCGGCTTTCAAAGCCATCTTTACTGTAGAAACCTTATGTAAGTCCCTGAGCCCTGCTTCTTTAACCCGTTCCATCACCCTGGATGGGTCACCCCCCGAGGTGGTTATCGTTTTGATTCCCATTTCGATAGCAATTTCTAGAGCTTCCAGTGCATTGGGACGGTGTAAGGGAATATTGATTCCGAAAGGCTGGTCTGTTAGTTCTCTTGCTCTTTCCACCTCCGCTCGCAATTGCTCCCTTGGAAGACGGGAAGCTGCAATCTGGCCAAAACCTCCGCTGTTGGACACAGTAGCAGCTACTTCACCTAGAGTGATATGGCCCATGGGGCCTTGTAAGAGAGGGTATGCTGTACCAAGTATTTCGGTAATCCGAGTCTTTATGCCTTGTTTTTCACGCTGAACCATTTCCTTCTCTCCTTATAGAAGACCGTGAATTACTCCACCGCGCCATTTTTATACAGAATCTCAATGTCTTTTGATGAATAGCCTAGCTCTGATAAAATCTCGTCTGTATGTTGCCCTGGGGAAGGAGGTGGTCCTTTGACTCTGCCCGGTGTATCTGACAATTTGATGGGATTAGCGACATGTTTTACTTTACCTAGTTTGGGATGTTCAACCTCCACAAACATTTTTCGATACACAAGTTGGGGATCGGAGGGCAATTCGTCTAATTGATATACTTTAGCTACACCCACTTCTTTTAGTTCTTCAAACCACTCGTCTCTAGTTTTGGTGGCAAAAATATCCTTGAAAATCGAGATAACCTCTTCTTGCTTCTTGCCCCCTGGGTTCCGGTATGGAATCAAGTCTTCTCTTCCCAACTTCCTGCACAGTCTCTCCCAGATACGCGTTTCTCTAGTGGCGATGCTTATATATTTACCATCTTTAGTCTGGTAAAGGTTGTATGATGGCCACTTGCCACTAAGGAGAAGGTTATCGCTATCTGGCATCTTTCCGTCTCCAAAGTAGGGTGCTAATGCGCAAGTAATGCACGCAAGAGCTCCCTCAGCCATGGAGATATCTATGAACTGTCCTCGTCCAGTTTTCTCCCTAGCAATGAGGGCAAGGAGAATGCCAACAAGAGCGTTCATAGCTGCGGCGACGTCAGATATCTTTACTCCGGGCACGATGGGAGGTAACCCACCTTCGTTAAGAACTCCTAGGATGCCACTTGCTGCTAAGCAACTGAGGTCACGTGCTGGCAGCATGCTGTAAGGGCCATCCTGCCCATATCCTGTTATAGCACAATAAATTATCCTGGGGTTTACTTCCTTGACGGTGTCATAATCGACGCCTAATTTCTTCATTACTCCGGGTCTGTTGGATTCCACTACTACATCGGATTTCTTGGCGAGTCGGAGGAAGACCTCTTTTGCTGTTTCAGATCCTAGATTCAAAACTATGCTTCTTTTATTCCGATTGACAGAGTTGTGAGCTCGCCATCTTTCCTCTATCTCAGGTGTGACAGGTTCTTTATGAACCCATTCGCAAACCATGGACTGCATTCCTGTCGTCTCAACTCTAATGACATCGGCTCCCATCTCAGCCAATAACATTGTGGGGTAGTTCCCTGGCATGAAGGCACTTAAATCCAAGATCCGTATACCTTCCAGTGGTAAAGTCATGTATTCTCCCCTCCTCTTTACAATTTCCAGCATCATACCAAAAACAAGTGGGCTAAACAATATTTTTGTGGTTTTAGTTTAGGCTATGGTCAAATAAATGTGCGCCTAAGCTGGTAAAGGGTCAATTGTTTTCGTCTTGCTCTGTTGAGGGGGTGTTTCTATTCTGTCTATCAGCAGGCTATAATTGTGAGCGAACATAGCTTAGTTAGTAACCAGGGTATTAGTTGAAGCAGTTGGAGGTTTATAGAGCTAAGTATTAATTGTGGCTAATGGAGTTGTGATGGAGAAAATTTATCCTCCCGTGCATGTAGCTATCATCATGGATGGCAATGGCAGATGGGCTAAACAGCGTGGACTACCCAGGTTTTTAGGGCATCAAGCTGGTGGTGATAATATTCATCGCGTTGCGGAGCTCTTCGCTGATTACGGAATAAAGTACCTCACTATTTATATGTTCTCCACAGAGAACTGGAACCGCCCGAAGGATGAGGTTAGCGGGCTTCTTAATCTTCTAGAAAAGAGAATCGATAGCGAGGCTCAAGCTTTTCATAAAGATAATATCGGACTTGTACACCTTGGCAGGCTAGACAGGTTACCCCTGAATCTACAGCGAAAGGTAGAAGCAGCGGTTGAGCTCACCAGAGCTAATACCGGAATGACTCTTTGCTTTGCCCTTGATTATGGTAGCAGAGGTGAGATCGCAGAGGCAGTCCGTCACCTTATTGCCGATGGTGTCTCAGCATCAGACCTAAACGAGGCTTTGCTTACCAAATATTTATTTACCCATGAGATACCTGACCCCGACCTCGTTATTCGTACTGGCGGTGAAAAGCGCTTGAGTAACTTCTTACTATGGCAAGCGGCTTACAGTGAATTATATTTTACGCCAGTACTATGGCCCGACTTCGGCCAAAAGGAAATTGAAGAGGCTCTCCTTGATTTTAAGCAGCGCCAACGCCGCTTCGGTAGATAGCAATGAAACGAAGAAGTAAAAATATAAGCGAGGCAGAATATAGGAAGTAGGCCGTACAGGTCTCGAACCTGTGACACCCTGATTAAAAGTCAGGTGCTCTACCAACTGAGCTAACGGCCCATAACCTCATGAATTTTAATCAACAAACTTGCTGTGACGGTTGAAGAATAAATTTTTTTATTTCGATGTCAAAATATTGGAAATATAGCAGGCAAAGGCGGGATGAACATCACAAACATAGCCACCATCAGTTGCTTCAACAGAAAAAGCTATCCTGTTTGGTCTTCTGAGCGGATCGCCAAATTTGCTCAATCCCATGTCATCCCAGGGCATATTGTGTCCTAATATTTCAAGGAAACCTTTGACGTCTCTAGGTTGATCCAACACCACCTCAAAAGGAAGCTGCTGTGCCAGTTGATTCAATTGTTGTGTGTGCAGCTTTATTCGCATATCTGGTAAAAATTATACTTTGATGAGCAGGGAGTGTCAATAAATAGTTAGTTCTTGATTGGTTATATTGTATCACCAGGCATTGTGTGTCCAGCTTATTTACTTTTTAGTTTGTTTTATAAACCTGTAGAGCTCGAATAGTGATGGTTATAATGGTGTTGCCCATAAGCCACCAATTGAAGAAAGGAGGTTAGGGCACTGTGATGTTGTGGAGATAGAAGGTATAAGAGTTAAAGGAGATGTAATTACTTACTTAAATATAAAGCGGGTGATGGGATTCGAACCCACGACGTCTTACTTGGGAAGCAAGCACTCTACCGCTGAGTTACACCCGCAATTAGTTATATTATTA
>CAZEQL010000020.1:0-19791 GCA_964514415.1 uncultured Dehalococcoidales bacterium | reverse complement strand
AGGGCGAGTAACCCTGGTTTGACAGCCTCTCCTTAGTGGAGAGGCTGTTTCTTTTTGAGACTTCATTCGGTGATGACCCCTTTCTGAGATAGTGCCATTTTGCTAACAAATTGCCTGACATGCCGCAGCACCAGATGCCACCCCAAATATAAAATGAATATTCCCTCTCAACAAAACAGCACTTATTTGTATCTGGGAGCATCGGGTGGTATAGTTCGCTTGCGACTCTTAATCAGCCGGTTCAGGGTTCGAGTCCCTGGCGGTTCATATCCATTCCGATTGCCTTTTCCGGCGTTTTTTCATTTCGGGGTTAACTGAAATCTTCAGTGCTTGTGGGTCTAGAGCCTCTTCAAAACGCTTTGTTGCTACTTCTTGAAGTGTCCACCGTCTATCTCTGAACTAGTTCATACTTTGCCATTGTACTCAAGAACCTATAGCTACAGCCACGGCGTATTGTCTGGTATCGGAGAGGCTGATGGAGAATTCGCTCAGGTTTAGCTCCACGGCTTTGCTTTTAGCCTGGCCATAAAGATTCACCAGCGGTTTGCCGACATCATCAGCCAGAATTTCGATTTCCCTCCAGGTGACACCTTTGGCGCCAGTGCCTAAGACTTTCATTACTGCTTCCTTAGCAGCAAATCGAGCAGCTAAGGAAGGAACACTATCCTGGTAAAAATTGAGCTCAGCTTGAGTATAAATTCGATTTAGAAAGCGTTTATTCCATTGATTGATTGCTGATTCGATGCGCTCTATTTCTACAATATCAATGCCGATGGAAGTCATCTCATGTAGTCTCACTTATTTCTTTCACTGAATGAACCCCAATTCCTTCGTCTCAGAGGAGTAAAACGTCTATCCCAGGATAACAATCTTCTGCTGATTTGTTTTTCAGCATATCCGTGGCAATAGCTCTCCAGAAAGCATGTCAATAATACGAGAGGGACCCAACTTTGTTTTCATTATTACCCTGCCCACACGAGCGTTAGTTGCTTCACCGATGATGGCTGCGTCCTTTCCATAGATATTTTGCTTCATTTTAGCCAGGACCTTATTGGCATCGTTGGCTTCCACTATGACTACTACCTTACCCTCATTGGCGACATAAATAGGGTCGAAGCCCAGAAGTTCGCAAGCAGCCCTGACTCCCTCTTTTACCGGTATCTTGTCTTCCTCTATCGTGATGCCAACACCCGATTGTCTGGCAAATTCGTTAAGGGTGGTGGCTAGTCCACCGCGGGTGGGGTCGCGCAGGCAGTGAATATTTAATGAGGCTTCCAGCATCTGAGCCACTAATTTGTTAAGCGGGGCGCAGTCGCTTTCTACGGGCACGGAGAACTTAAGTCCCTCGCGCTGGCTCATTATGGCTATGCCGTGGTCACCAATAGTGCCACTTAAGATAATTTTATCTCCAACCCTGGCGTTGGCTCCGGAAATATCAACTCCGTGGGGGATGACGCCTATTCCTGAGGTATTGATGAATAGCTTATCAGCCTGCCCTTGATTCACCACCTTGGTATCTCCGGTGATTATATCTATCTCAGCTTCCTGGGTGGCTGCCTTTATTGACTGGACTATGCGTTTAAGTTCATTTATAGACAAACCCTCCTCAATAATCATGGATAGGCTTAAATACAGAGGACTGGCTCCGCTCATGGACAGGTCATTTATTGTGCCGCATACAGCCAGCTTGCCTATATCTCCACCGTGGAAGAAAATAGGATTGACTACATAGCTATCAGTGGTGAAAGCCAATCGCCCATTGGCTTCGAAAATAGCTGAGTCATCCAATTTGTTTAACATGGGATTGGTCAGGAAAGGAAGGAATTCCTTCTCCATTAACTCGTGGCTTAATTTGCCACCGCTGCCATGAGCTAAGAGGATGGTGTCACTCATAGTATGCTCCGTATTGATAATAGGCGGCGCAAGCACCTTCACTGGAGACCATGCAAGGACCTACAGGTCTTTCTGGGGTGCAAACCTTTGCAAATAGCTTGCACTCAGGCGGCGTGGCTGCACCACGAATTATATCTCCACATCGGCATCCCTTAGGCTCTTTGGGTGGGTTGTCAGTGAGAGCAAACTGAAGCGCTCCCGAAAAAGCCGTAGCAGCATCAAAATGTCCATATTTTCTTCTTATCTTCAACCCACTTTGAGACACCCATCCAATCCCTCGCCAATTAGCTTTATCAACTTCAAAAACCTCTTCCATCAGTTGCAAAGCTTTCTTATTTCCCTCTGACTTTACTCCACGCGCGTAGGCTATCTCTACTTTTGGCTCATGGCTCTCAATCTGCTGCACCAGTTTATCTATACACAACAAAATATCCAGGGGCTCAAATCCTGAGACGACACAGGCTACCCCGTGATTCTTAGGAATAAATTCGTAGGGGTGGGAACCAATTATGACGCTGACGTGTCCGGGACAAATGATGCCATCCAGCTTGACTTCGCCCAAATCGAGCAGTGTTTTCATTACCGGTGGAGTCAGCTTGTTCAGGGATAGAACGTAGAAATTTTCTGTTTTCTCCTGCTGTGCCTTGAGTATGGAGGCGGCTATGGTTGGTGCTGTGGTCTCGAAGCCAATGCCGATAAAGATGACCGATTTTTGGGGATTGGCTTTGGCTATCTCTATGGCGTCTATAGTGGAATAGACTATTCGCACATCTGCTCCCTCAGCTTTTGCTCGTTGTAAGCTGGAATAGCTGCCAGGGACTCTCATCATATCGCCGAAGGTGGTGATGATGACTTCGGGCAGGTGGGCTAAGGCTATGGCTTTGTCTAAATCGCTGATTGCCGTGACGCATACGGGGCACCCCGGGCCGGACAGCATCTCTATAGTTTTGGGCACGAGCTGGCGAATCCCGTATTTCATTATGGCGTGGGTATGTCCGCCGCAGAACTCCATCAACCTGATTGTTTTGGTGGAGCAATTAGCGATTTTTTCTGCTAGTCTCTTAGCTAGCTCGCTATTTTGGTACTCATCAATGAATTTCACTGAGACTTGCTATCTCTTCTAAGAGGCTCAAGGTCTCCCTGGCTTCAGCTTCATCTATAACGCCTATGGCATAGCCTGTGTGGAGCAGTACATAATCCCCCACCTTCACCTTCGGAGCAAGGGCAATACTAATCAGGCGCTGCACCCCGCCAATTTCTGCTTCTGCCTCATCTCCTTCTATAGAGATAATCCTCACCGGTATTGCTAAGCACATAGCCTGTCCATTTTAGCCCAAGTTTCCCTGTAACACAAACGAAAGTCCTGGTGGTTTTATTGGCTTTGTTGCTGAGGAAGCAAACGCTGTTTTCTAACTTTAATAAATACGAAACACAAGGTTGTTAAAAGAAAACAAGCACCGAATATAATCACGACTGTGTTATAACTTCCCTGAATATCAAACATATAGCCGGCAAACCATGGCCCTAAAGCTCCACCAATTCCTGCTGCAATAGTTAGTGCTCCAAGGATAGAAGCCAAATTTCTTACTCCGAATAACTCTGCCAGCAATCCAACAAGGTTTGGTGCCATGCCACTATAAATAAGCCCATAAAGTGCTGCCCAGATTAGTAGTGTAGTTTTACTTGTCACCCATAGCAGGCAGAAAATCATGAGACCCCGACCGATAGAGGTGGCGATAAGCACATTATTGTTCCCTTTTTTGTCGCCTAGAGCGCCAAATCCTAACCTCCCACCTATACCTGCTAAACCTACGATACCTATAGCCATTGAGGCGATGTCGCTACTTATTCCTATGCTTGTAGCAAGGTGGGGGAGATGGAACATTATGGCCATGGCTGGCCCAGCGAACAAAAAGTAGGCAGCAACTATTGCCCAAAAAAAGTGATTCTTAAGTGCTCCTCTTAACGTTAACTCCTCAGGTTGAATTTGTTCATTACTTTGATGTGGTTTTGGCTCTTGCAGTTCAGCTTGTTTACCATCGGGTGAAAGTCCGATATCTTCTGGGGAACGTCGCATGATAATCGCTGCGACAGGGATGCCAAGAACTAAACTCATTATGCCAGTCAAAATGAATGAGTTTGTCCAGCCGTAGGAAGTAATGAGGTAATGTGATATTGGCGCCATAACAAATGGTCCAAAGCTCATACCAGTCATGGCTATCCCCAGGGCAAAGCTTCTCCTCTTAGTAAAGAATTTGCTTACTGTAGCATTGACTGGTGTATACATTGCGCTAGCACCCATGCCAACGAGAAAACCCAAGCTGAGATAAAGTTGCCATAGAGATTGAATCCATATTGTGGATATGAGTCCTATTCCTATGAGCAAAGCGCCGATGCTGCAAATCAACCTGGGGCCATATTTGTCAGTCAATGTGCCCATGGCAAGTGCTCCCAAAGAGTAAATTACCATGTAAATGGAGAAAAATCCTGAGACCGTCGCTGTTGTCCAGCCGAAGTCAAGGCATAGCGGCTCTAAATAAATACCAAAAGAGTACCTTACGCCGTAGGCGAGAAACATCAACACCCATGCAGCAGCTACAATCCACCAACCATAAAACAGTTTCTTTCTACTTCGTGTTATCATCGCACTATTTAATAAAATAGCATAGCGCTGGGCTACAGCTTGGGTCAGCCACCTATCATTTTTGGAGCTTATGGGGTGAAACTGGCGATAACTGCTTGCCCCAGGGAGACGCCGCCATCATTGCAGGGGACTTGTCGGTGTGTAAATACTTGGAAACCACTGGTTTCAAGCAAGTTAACCGTCTTCTTAAGCAATAGTCGGTTTTGGAAGACGCCACCGCTTAATGCTACTTGTGTGATTCCTGTCTCGCTGGCTATCAGTTGGCACATATCGTTGGTCATTTGAGCTATAGTGTTGTGAAATTTAACCGAGATTTTTTCTTTGGAGATGCCTTGCTTTAAGTCTCCAATTATAGCTGATAGCAAATTGCTTAGCTGCACAACTTTTATTTCCTTATTCTTAGCTATGCTGTATGGGTAGTTTTCCTTAATATCGGAGATTGCGGAGCTTGTTCCGAGCGTAAACGAGGAATCTCTCCCTGAGTTTGCTTCGGGGCTTCGCCCCTCGCAATAGCAGGAATAAGCTGCCATTTCTAGCTCTATAGCAGCTTGCCCCTCATAATCTATTTCACCTCTTATGCCTATCAGGGCTGATATGGCATCAAATAAGCGTCCCATGCTCGAAGTCAGTGGTGAGTTTATTTTTCTTTCCACCTGGCGCTTGATGATTTCGACTTCAGTCACATTTATTTGGTTCAGGAAAGCCAGTTCTTGATTTAGGATATTTTCTCCTAGTAAGCTGAGAATATAACCTATGGCAATGCGGTAGGGTTTTTTGATAGCTGCATCTCCTCCTGGTAAGGGTAAGTATTCCAGATGTCCTACCCTGTTGAAACTGCGATAGTCTGTCACCAAGAATTCCCCTCCCCAGATATGTCCGTCGCTACCCATTCCTGTGCCATCGAGAGCCACTCCAATAACTGGGGATTTTACTTTATTGTCTGCCATACAGCTAACAATATGGGCGTGGTGATGCTGTACGGGAACGAGCCTTACGCCTGACCTTTCTAGCTCCTGAGCATATTTGGTGCTAAGGTAATCAGGATGGAAGTCGTGAGCAATAATCTCGGGCTCGATGCGAAATAGCCTTTTATACAAAGAGATAGTGCTGTCAAAGTGTTCTAAAGTTTCCATATTCTCCATGTCGCCGATATGCTGACTTAAGAAGGCGTAATTATCTCTGGTTAGGCAAAAGCTATTTTTCATTTCAGCACCACAGCCAAGCACCTGTTTAGCCTTGAATGTAAGTTGAATAGGGTAGGGAGCATAACTGCGAGCTCGCCTCACTAGCTGGCTGGTTCCTCTTTCCACTACGGCCACGCTGTCATCATAGCGAGAATAAATATCCCGATTGTGGAGCAGGAAATAATCGGCAATTCCCGATAGCCTTCTTAAAGCTTCATCGTTGTCCCTGGCAATAGGTTCTTCACTAAGGTTGCCGCTGGTCATCACTAGAGGCAGTCCTGTATCTCTGAGCAAGATGTGGTGTAAGGGTGTATAAGGGAGCATAACCCCCAAGTAGGCTAAATTCGGAGCCACCTTTTGAGATATAGATGATTTCTTTTTCCACTTCATGAGTACGATAGGACTTTGGGGGGAGGTGAGTAAGTTCTCCTCCTCTGGGGAGACATAGCAGTGCTTCTTAACTTCGTCCACATTGGTTACCATAATGGCAAACGGCTTGGATGAGCGGTTTTTCCTCTGGCGCAGGGTTCTAACTGCGGGTTCGCTAGTAGCATCACAAGCTAAGAGGAATCCTCCCAAGCCTTTAATAGCAATGATTTTTCCTTCTTTTAAGAGCTGGCTAGCCTTGGCTATAGCATCTGACTCTTCGCTCCACTTAGAATGACAGACGGGGTTGCCTTGGTTATCAACCAGCTCAACCTTGGGACCACATTTAGAACAAGCATTGGGCTGGGCATGAAAACGGCGGTCCAAGGGATTGTCATATTCGGCTTGACATTGAGGACACATTTGGAAATAGCGCATAGTTGTTTTAGGACGATCATAGGGCATATCCTCAATTATGGTAAAGCGTGGTCCGCAGTTGGTGCAGTTAGTAAAGGGATAGCGATAACGGCGGTCAGTGGGATTTAACAGTTCGCTTAAGCAAGCTTGGCAAGTAGCAATATCAGGAGAAATAAGCTGATATTGCCCCTTTTCAGTAATGCTATCGCGAATTTCAAAGCCTTTATAACCAACAGGTGGATAATAGCTAGTAGTTATGTCTTCGATGTGGCTTAGAGGTGGAGCTTTTGTTTGTAGTTCTAGCTTAAACTGTTTGATAGCCTCTGCTTCCCCCTCCAGTTCAATCTTGACATCCTCGGAAGTGTTGCATACCCATCCTCTCAAATTGTGTCTAATAGCCAGGCTGTAAACAAAGGGTCTGAATCCGACTCCTTGAACGATACCACGGACACTGAAGCGAGCTAGTTGTAAGGTCTCAATTTTTGCCACCGTAACAAAGAGTCCCCAGAGAGATTATTTCCTCTTTCTAGGGAAGTATTATAGCAGCAATGAGTTGAAATTTAAGCGAATTTTATATCGAAGGAAAATGTTGAACGAGAAATACAGGAGTTATTTTGAAGTCTGCACAAATTTTGTAGTTTTAGATATTGAATTCTGGCATAGGAGTAAAGCCAGCTTCCTTATGGCCTCTTTGAGTGGGGCATCTCCCTTTTGCGAAGTCATTCCGGGCTGAATACCTAGAGTAATCACCTTACAGCCTATATCACGGGTTAAATAATCGGATAAGAGGGATAAAGAAATATTGTGGGTGGAGGGCGACATGTTGGCTATTGTATTTTCGTTGATTATCTCTATAGTTCCCGGTGCCTTTTTCATATCAGCGGCATCAATAAATATGACATGAGAGGGCGAGATTTCCCTTATTACGCCGGTGTAGTTCTCGGGTGCAGTCCCTGCCAAGAAAACCTGGTATCTCCTCGATGAATCGGACTTCTCTATTTCTTTGGCTGCCAAATAACCCGGAGAGTCGCTACTGGAGAACTCATTACCTATACCCAAGATGACCACTTTCTTGGCAGTGGCAAGCTCCCTTTTCAACTGGCTAAGGTTGCTTCGCTCCGCTCGCAATGACATCAGGACTCACAATGATAAGGAGTGCTCTTACAATGATTAATTCAAGTCTAGGGACCCCACTGCTCGAATAGGATGATCTCGCGGCGACACTTAGGACAGAGGAATCTTATATGGTCAGCTCTGCTTATTGGAATCTCGGGGCGTGGAGCCGTTTCTGGCACAAGGTCTAAATCTTTACATAGGGCTAATGCCAAACTCATATTGCCGTAAGCCTTAGTTCCCAATTTTTGTGCTACCCAACGGATGTGGTCTATGGTGCCAACAACAGCGCCGCAATATTCACAGATGACTAAATCTTTCTCGACTTCCGTTATGGCCTCAGACCTATCATAGGTAGCCAAATCATATTCGTTAGTTAGTCTTATCCCTTTCTCAGTAGTGCAGTATCTTTGACATTGACCACAGAAAATGCAGTGGTCATGATGTACGATAAGCTTTCTCTTTCCTGAAGAACCGCTGATCTCTTCTATAATCTCAATAGCTTTGGCGGGGCAAACTTGGGCGCAGGCACCGCAGCCTATACATTCTTCCTCCACGTACTCTGGTTTCCCTCTAAAGGTTTCTGGAGGTATAGAAGGCTCGTATGGGTATTTAATGGTATATGGTCGGCTGAAGAACGAAGTTACCGCCTCTTTTAATTCTCGAAGCTTTGGTGTTTTCATATCTAAGCTCCTAACGTTGTAATGGCGTTGACCGCGGGCTGAATAAAGGTATTTATTACCCAGGGAAAAGCTATACCACCTCCCAGGCAGGCGGCGGCTAAAAGTGCCATGGAAATGCACATGAGTATTGGCGCCTCTTTAACATGTTGCCATTTTTCCGATAGACTACCAAAGAAGATATTTCTCTCTACCTTCAGGCAATAAGCAATAGTGACTATAGCTCCTATGGCAGCCACAGCAGCAAATCCAATATGGCCAGCTTGAACTGCAGCAAGTATTATGATGAGCTTACTCCAGAAGCCGTTAAATGGCGGGAGACCGCTTACGGAGAAAAAGCCCATGGCAAAAGTAGTCCCGGTAACGGGCATTTTCTGATTTAACCCTCCCAGCTCTCTTAGATCTCTGGTCCCAGTTTGCATCTCAACTGAGCCGGCATTCATAAAGAACAGTTCTTTGAACAGTGCGTGATTTGCCAAGTGGAAAAGTGCTCCCAGCATTCCCAATGGCGTGGCTAGTCCTAAACCCAGAAGAATATAGCCCATCTGACTTATAGTGCAGTAAGCCAAGAGCCTCTTGAAATCCCATTGCGCTAAAGCCAAGAAAGCACCTAATAGTATAGAGATGGAAGCTATTATCATCAATATCCAGGAGATGGTTGTTGTCATCCCAAAGATGCAGAAGAAAACCCTTATTATTCCATAAAGTCCGATTACCTTGATAAAGACTCCTGATAGGATTGCTGAGATGGGTGCAGGGGCGCTGGAGTGAGCATCGGGCAGCCAGGCGTGAAATGGCATATAGGCAGCCTTTAATCCAAGTCCGCAGAGAAGTAGTACGCCTGAGAAGATTAGTATAGGGCTTTGGCTGAGTGAAAGCCCCTGGGTTTCTATTAGGCTTAGCGAGCCTGTTATTCTGTAGAGAAGAGCTATACCGGACAAGATGCACAGGGTGCCCACCGTGCCCATAATCTGATATTTGAAGGATGCCTCAAGATATTCGTGTTCTACCCCAAATGCGACCAGTGCGTAGCAAGTAAGTGCGGCTATTTCTATACCTACATACAGGTTGATCAGATCAGCGCTCAAGACAACCATATTCATCCCGCCAATCATCAGCATAAGGAGGGTATAATACCTGGGCTTTGCCGTATACCTCTCCATATAATTCACCGAATATAAAGAGGCAGCAAAGCTGATTAGGTTGATGGTAATCAGCATAAGCAAACTTAAACCATCTATAGCGAAATGGATTCCCAGAGGAGAACTATGTCCCAGGTTATAGGGAACAGCTTGTCCCCTTAAGACTAGTGGGATAAGTCCTAGAGATAGGCCAAGCAAAGCTGCAGTTGCTATGTTGGCTAAGATATCTCCGCTCCTTTCCCAAACGCGATTAAGAATAGCTACAACTGCTGCTGCCGCCAGTGGAATAGTTAAGAATAAAATAAGAGAGATACTCATCCTCTGAGCCTCCTTATCTTGGAAGTATCGAAGGTGCCATATTTTTCATATAGACGGACTGCTGTCACTATCATCACAGATGTTACTGCAAGCCCTCCTATCATAGTTATAAGGCCAATAGTCTGGAATAATCCTTCACTCGCTCCTCCGGCATAACCCAGGCTGAGGAGGAAAAGCGCTACTGCCTGGATCATCAAAGAAATACCGATGATGATCTTTACTAAATTCTTCTTTGCCACCACGCCATAAATCCCTACTAAGAAAAGGATAGCACAAAGAATATACGGTAGCGTCATTTTTGCCTCCTTCCTATTTTCCTGATAATTGCCCAAATACCAGCTGCGGCGGCCAGGAGCACTAACACTTCCCTGAGAATGCTTAATCCAATAGGACCTTCGATTGGCTCTGGCGGAGGCGAGACAAGCTCAGGGAGATCAAGCAAAGGTAGGAAAACCAGAAGGAGAACTACTATGAAGGCAATTACCGATATTAACACAAAAATATCATTCTTCGTCTCAATGCGCTTTGTGGTATCCTCGGGTGTAGTCCGTCTCAGCGCCCAGAGAAACAGAGGTATCACAACGGCAAAAGTAACAATGCCACCAATGGCAACCTCTATGGAGCTAAAGAGGAAGGAAGCAATGACGAAGAAAAACCCTGCGCCAGCAAGAGACATAACAGATGTCTTTAGCGTCTTTGTTTCCAGAGCAACAAGTCCAGCTATAATTATCAAACCTATAAGAATCTCGATACCTATCATATCCTTTACCTATCTTATGCAGGCTAATACTACAGACAGAATGATCACTCCCCACAGAATCCAGGAAACGTAGGTTGACAGGCGACCATTATGCCATTTACTCAAGATCCAGCTTATGGGCAGGAAATACTTTCCTGAGGAATATATATCGAATGACCCTGCTTCACCTTTATCATATGCCCCTTTAAAACCTCCCATATTTCTTATGGTATTGTAGAACTCTGTGCCTAAAACTCTGATATCACGATGCAAAGCTAGTCGGCCTGGAGTGCACTCCAATGAGTCTGTTGTTCCCTCGCCAGTGGTCTCTCCTCCGATGTAAAGGGGAGCAGTCCGAGCGAGTTTAATGTGTCTGGCAAGATAAAAGAGGCCACCGATAGCCAATGCGACGAGGAGTAAAGTGGTGCCCAATGTGGGACTCCAGATGCCGGTCCATGTAATCGCTGCAGGAAATGCAGGGAAGCTTATCCCCACAACCGGACCGATAAAGTAAACTAAAGGAAGTTGGGCAAAGATACCGAAGATCACGCATAAAGCTGCTAAAACCCCCATAGGGAATCTCATGCTGTGTTCTACTTCTTTTACTTCTCCGATCTCTCTGGGCTTATCGCCCAAGAATACTGAATGACCTATCTTGATAAAGGAAGCTAAGGTCAGGGCGCTGCCAAACATAGCGGCAACCAAGAATATCCAACTGTAAGATGTCCCTGCTTCTATGACTCCTTGATATACCATCCACTTGGAAACAAAACCATTTAGCGGCGGTACTCCGGAAATAGAGAGTGCAGCGATAAAGAAGGCAATCATGGTAAAGGGCATCATCCTGCCCAATCCACCAAGTTTCGCCAAATCCATTGTTCCCGTTCTGCGCTCCACCGAGCCAGCGGTTAAAAAGAGACAATTCTTAAATATAGCGTTATTTAACATATGGAATATGGCACCGGCGATCCCTATGGGGGTTCCAGTGCCGATTCCCAAGACCATATAGCCAACCTGGGATACGGCATGGAAAGAGAGTAATTTCCTCAAATCATGCTGAACCATAGCCATCATCACCGCAGCCACTATGGTTACCGCTCCAATAATCATGAGCAGAAGGCTCATGGGGAAATTTAGCTCAAAGAAGTCCAGAGCCATCCTTGACAGCAGGTAAATACCCAGCAGCTTATCCAGCGAAGCGGGCAGGAAAGCCAAGACCGACGTTGGTGAGGATTCAGCCATAGAGGGTATCCAACTATGTAGAGGCATAGCACCGGCTTTGGCAATAGCACCGACCATTACTAAGACAAAGGCTACGATAGCTATAGTTCCTCCGCCTTGCAATGGTATGCTTACTTCGCTCAAGGTGAGAGTGTTGCTGAGATACCAGAGGCATCCGACTCCTAGAATCAAGGCAATCTCAGCACCACCTAGAATCATCAAGGTTTTACTTGCGGAGTCAAAAATCTTTTTCGGTGAAGCATCTTTGGAGCCTATGGTAGTGAAGAGGAATAGCGTTACCAGTATAATTCCCCAGAAACCGAGGAAGGGCAGGAAATTATCGGAGAGCAAAGCTCCATTTGCTGCTCCCACAGTAAGAAGAATGTAAGGATAATATTCTCGCAGCCTTCCTCTCCCCTCCATATATCTTATGGAATAAAGGGAGATAAGGAAACCGAAAAGGGAGGCAAACATAATGAGAAAGGAACTGAACTGATAGGAGTAGAAATCTAGAAATCTGGCAGCTGGGAAGAAATTAAGCCCTGCAGTTTGGAACCGCATTTCAGGACTGAGGAAGATTAAAACTGCGATTACCAAAGTAACCAGCGTTACTGCGGCAGTAAAACCTTCCCTTAACCGCTTTGGCCTATCAGGAAAGGCAAAACCAAGAGCGCCGGCGATTATAGGAAGAAATACTACCCACAGAAGCATAGTAGCGTTCATTCTAACAATTTACTCCTTGGATACCCCTCAAATTTTTTCTTCACTCGTTCTGTTTCCTCCTGAGAGAGCTTGAGGAGGTCTTTCTCGGTTAAAGTTCTCTCTCCGGTTCCGTCGTCGAGCTTTATCATTCGGTTAGTGCAGCTATAGCAAGGGTCAATAGAGGCTAAAGTAATAAGGATGTCGGGTATTCTAGTTCCAATAAATCTTGCCCTGTAAGTAGGTATATTCACATAAGTTGGGGCTCGAATTTTATGTCTTACGGGACGGTTAGTTCCATCAGACTTGACATAATGGAAGCACTCTCCTCTGGGCGCTTCCTCAACACCAATCCCTTCTCCTGGCGGTATCTCGGCAACCTCGGTCAGTATAGGCCCCTGAGGCATTTTTTCTATGCACTGTCGTATAATCTTAATTGCTTCCAGTATCTCAAGGAGCCTGACTACCGCCATGGCGAATACATCGCCATCTTCTTGAGTAATGACATTCCAATCTACTCTATCATAAGCGGCATAAGGTTCATCACGACGGACGTCTATATCAACTCCAGCACCTCGGGCTGTAGGGCCAGTTGCGCACCATTTAATAGCATCTTCTTTGCTCAACTTTCCTACTTTAAGTCTAGCGTGAAGCACAGGATCATCCAAAGCAATACCGATGAACATATTAATCTTGGGCTCAAGTTCATCCATTGCTTTCAGAATATCAGGATAATCCTCTTCCTTTATATCCTGTCTCGCTCCGCCAATCTTTATCATAGCGTAAGCCTGTCTATTTCCGGAGATTTTCTCGAATAGATTACAAACAATCTCTCGATATCTCCAGGCCCACATCCACACGGTATTGTATCCGATATAGTGTCCAGCCAACCCGAACCAGAGCAAGTGGCTGTGAATCCTCTCCAACTCAGCAATTATAGTCCTGATATATTTCGCCCTTTCGGGGATTTCGATGCTTGCTAGGTCTTCCACAGCATTAGCAAAGGCTATAGGGTGGGAAGTAGAACAAATACCGCAGACTCTTTCTACCAGAAAGAGAATCTGATCATAAGTTTTGGTTTCCGATATCCATTCAATACCACGATGGTTATAACTTGTCCTCCAGTCTAAATCAACAACCTTCTCTCCTTCAACTACCAAGCGGAAAAGCTCTGGCTCTTCAAGGAGAGGGTGGTAAGGACCGATGGGAATGGTAGTTCTCATTTCTTTTCCTCCCTGTAAGGACATTGTTCCTCCTCTGTTCTATAAGGAAACTGCCGCTTATGCTCCTTTCTATAGGGGTACTCTCCTTCAGGCCAATCATCTGCCAATATGAACCGCGCCAAGTTGGGATGGTTGATAAAATTAACTCCCAGGATGTCGTGTATCTCCCTTTCGATATATTCTGCTGCTGGCACAACAAGGGAAACCGTCTCAATTTCGGGAAGGGGCATAGGAACAATCGTCTTTATAGTAACTACTTTGCCCAAAGCATCGAAGGAGAAGTGATACAATATTTCAATTCCCTGCCTGGTATCCAAAGCTGACATAATAATAAACCTTGCACCCAGATCCTCAAAGAGGTATCTGGCCATATCTCTGGCATCCTTTTTTCCCACCGTGATGTATATCCTTTTAGGGGATTTTTCCCATAGCTCCACTATCTTGTCCGGGAATTTCTCCTTTACTTCTTGTACTAGATTTAACTCAGCCATTTTTTCCTCAAAGTTTTGCCAGGGCCTTCACCACTCCTGAAATGATAGCCTCAGGTTTCGGAGGGCAGCCAGGTATATAAATGTCTACCGGAATTATCTTGTCCACGGGACCTACTATGTGGTAACTACCATCGAATATACCACACGAGCAGGCGCAGCCTCCCACGGCAATCACCAAACCAGGTTTTGCCATCTGCTCATAAATATGCCTTAGTCTTGGGGCTGCTTGCATTGTTACCGGTCCAGTGACAAGCAAAGCATCGGCATGTCTTGGAGTTCCCACTAGCAGAATGCCAAATCTTTCCAGGTCAAATCTGGGAGTTAAGGCATCCAGTATCTCGATGTCACAATTATTGCAAGCTCCCGTATTGACGTGAAAAACCCAGAGAGATTTTTTTAATCCCCATCTGTTTATGCCACTTAATTGGTGGTTATTGTTGCCCATTTCTATAATCCTACTGCAGCTAAAATTATTCCTACTACGGATAAGCCAAGCACAGGAAACCAGAAGAACTTTAGCGCCTGGTCGATTCGAAGCCTCGGATTAGTGTTCTTTATTAATATAACAAAGACCAGCATGAGTACATACCATAGTATAGTCCATGGTGTCCACACGGTCTTGGCAAACAATGTCAGGATGAAGATGGGAACAGTGAATAGCAGCATTGCCTTAGTCAGCTTAAAGATTGCTAAGGGCACCCCGGAATATTCAGTGTAGGGACCAGCGATTATTTCCGTCTCAGCTTCAGGCATATCAAAGGGGACAACAGCTAATTTAGCTGGTAGATAAAGCAGGGTAACAATGAAAGCGATGATGCAGGAAGCGCCCTGCGATAACATGCACCCATAGGTTGCTTGGTAACCTAAAATGCCACCCAGGGAAATTATGCCGCCATTCTTCACTACCACAGTGAAGACGGCAAAGAGGAAAGCTGCCTCGTAGGCAAGCATAAGTTTCATCTCCCGACTTGCCCCCAGTGCACCAAAAGGATTCCGCGAAGATGAGCCACCGATTATCACTGCAATTGAAGGTAAGTATAGCAGATATATGACGACTATAAGGTCACCGACGAAGCTAGCCCCAGGAAATATATTAGCCATCCAGACTATTGTAGAAACTACGATTATTGCGGCAAATCCAATGAATGGGGTAATAAGAAAGGTTTTTCTGGAACTTCCCTCAGGAACAATAGTTTCTTTACCCATTAGCTTTGCAACATCGGCGAAGGGTTGATACCAGGGAGGGCCAACCCTCCATTGAATTCTGGCGGAGACTTTCCTGTCTACCCAGGTGGAAAGGAGCCCAATCACTGCGGTAAAGGCAAAGCCGGGAAATAATATCAGATAAAAAAAGTCCATCGCTCCGTTAAAAAACATCTACGTTCTCCTAAATATGGGATGGTGCCCTGTTATGCTCGCCCCAACTAAGGTGCGTTTTTCAGCTACCTCATCAGCTTCCTCAAATGTCAATGCTCCTGCGGGGCAAGCGAGGACACAGGCTGGCTCTTTGCCTTCTTCTAACCTGGCAGTGCAAAGATCGCATTTGCTAATAGTATAGGAACGAATATCAGGCTCGATTACTCCAAAGGGACAGGCAATGGCACAAGACCCACATCCAGTGCATAACATATTCATTCTTTTTATAACCCCGTTATCGAGTTTCTTGATAGCATCTCTAGGGCAGGCAGCGATACAGGCTGGCTCCTCACAATGCCTGCAGATGAAGGGTAAGCTAACATCCTCTCGCAGTTCCCCATAGCCAATAGTAGACCTGAATTCATTGTGGGAATAGTGACAGGCTGCGGAACAAGCTCGGCAGGCGATACAATGGTCAATATCAATAAAGACCTTTTTCATCTCTCTTTTCTCGAAATCCTTACTTTCTCCGGTGCTGTTTGAAACTTACCTTCGGGCGTGGTCTTCCATTCAAAAACGCCTCTTATATCAGCCGAATATGAAGGCACGCTAACTACTCCCTTACACAGCCTATCGGTTACTTGAGCTGTCAGGGCAGTTTCTCCACTTCGTGAGCTTACCAGAACCTCATCTCCATTTTTAACTTTTATCTCTTGGGCATCTTCAGTACTGAGCTCGATGAAAGAAGCAGGGAACATCTCCCTAGCCCAGCTCATATTACGGGTGATAGAACCATCGGCAAAATGCCCTGTAGCAGTATCTGAGATTAGGAGATAAGGATATTCCTTATCTTCAATCACAGTCTCTTCGATTAGCGCATTAATCCTCCTCACCAGTTTATCAATGTCAAGTTTTTCTTCTCTTTTGCTGAAACCTTCGCTACTTAGTGCTTCAGCCTCCCGTCTAATTCTTTCTCTATCCAGAGGAGCACCAAGTTCTTGAGAAAGTTCACAGACAATCTCTAAATCAGATTTAGCTGCCCAAGCTGGCATAAGAATAGGTTCCATGTATTCCCTGCGACCATCAAAGAAATTAACACTGCCACTTTTCTCCAGCCAGCTAGCACAAGGAAGAATAAGATGGGCTATGTTCTTCATTTCCGAGGCAAACAGTGAGGAAACGGCGAGGAATTCTAATTGTTCCAGTCCCTTTCGGACTTCTGATGAGGGATAAGAGGACACTAAATCTTCACCAAAATCAATAAGAAGCTTTATCTTTCCTGAAGATAGCTCTTCAATCAGAGGGGGAAGCCCTTTCCACCCATTCCCAGAGCTCATCTTAAAAGCACCGACGGCATTGCCAAAGGTGAATAAAGGCATTAATTGCTTATCTCCCTTAGCATTATCCACTAATAATTTGCAAAGCCAGACTACCGAGTTTATATCTTTTATTCCCCTGAGACCAGGGGACAAAACAACCAATCCCTTTTCAGCATCATTGAAAGCCTTTGCTGCCGCAGCTATTTGGCCTGTGCTCAGGCCTGTAGCTTTGGAGATGGTCTCATCGGGGATTGTCTGTAATTTTTCCGTTATTCCTTTTTCTGGAGAAGAGCTAAGGATAGATTTTAGCAGTCCGACAAGCAACAGTGCCTCACTTCCAGGCTTATTCTGGAGATGAGTGTTAGCAAACCAAGCAGTGTTAGTTCGTTTGGGGTCAATCACGATTATGCTATTTCCTCGTGCTTTATATTTGGCAGCTATAACCCTTTTTGCCAGCACAGAGTGTGTGACAAAAGGGTCGCCTACGATTAAGGAGCAATTAACATTCTCCACATCCTCAATGTTACCGGGAAAAGTGATGCTGGAGCACAATAAATCCCAATCATTTGGAGGAAAACTGCAAGCAAGGCTATCTGTACCGATGATCTTTGCTAACTCTTGGGCGGCGAGGATTTCCTCGTTGGTGTGGTTGGGATCAATTATGATTCCGATGGATTGTGAGCCATATTTGTCCTTCATTTCACTTATTTTAGAAACTAAGGAGTGTAGGCTTTCCTCCCAGGAGGCTTCCTTAAATTTTCCATTGTCTTTAATCTGAGGTGCAACGATTCTCATGGGATGGTCGAGCAATTCCATAGCGTAAAGACCTTTAGGGCAAAGCCTTCCTTCGTTTACAGGATAATCTGCACAAAATTCAGGGCTTACAGGCATTCCCTTATCTACCTTTACAGCCAATTTACATCCCAATGAGCAAAACAGGCAGAAAGTTTCTCGCTCTTCCATTTCTTTAACTAAGCCCAAATATCGGGATAATCCTTTATTTTATCGTAAGAGAGATCAGCACCATCCTTGCAGACATATAAATCACCTATTCTGCAATGGCCACACAGACCCATGCCACAGCTCATGTTTTTTTCCAAGGAGAAGAACATATGGTCTTCAGCAAAGTTCATCTTTAAAAGGACGGGCACCATGAATCGCAGCATTATCGGGGGGCCACAAGAGACAGAAAAGGCACTTTTGACATCCTTAATATCTTCTGGCTTCATAATAGTGGTGACAACCCCTACATTATGTGTCCAAGTTTCATCGGCAATATCTACAGTGTAAGCGACATCTATTTTGGGATCCGTCTCCCACTGTCTACAAAGGTTTTTATACATTCTAAGCTCAGGGGTACGTGCTCCATAACGGAGAATTATGCGTTTGTATTGGTCTGCTTCATGAAGGAGGGCAAGCATCAATGCTCGCATGGGTGCCATTCCCACTCCCCCACCAACCACGTATACCTCGTTACCCTTAAATTTTTCCAGCGGATATCCATGCCCGAAAGGACCACGAACTCCCACTACATCTCCAGGCTTCATCTCATGTAGTGCTGAAGTAACTTTTCCTTTGATTTGCTTCAGCACGGTAACCTCAAATTTCTCCGTCTCAAAACAGGAGGATGAAGGTGTGAAAGGCGATTCGCCTATCCCTGGCGCTGTAAGCATAATAAACTGCCCAGGATTAAACTTTAAAGGTTCTTTAGGCTTGAATACAAAAGTCTTGATTATTGGATTCTCTGTAATGACGTTCTCGATTACTGCCTCTGTGGGCATGTACGGATTGATCATTTTGCCTGACTAGCCTCCAAATCCTTAAACACCTGGCGCATATCTATATTCGCCAAACAGGCCTCAATACATCGCCCACAACCTGTACAGGCATAAACTCCGAATTTCGACCTGTAGAATTCAAATTTCTTGATATATTTGTTTTTGATTCTGTCTTTTCCTGTAGGGCGCGCATTCGACCCGCCGCCAACTCTGGCATATCCCCGGTAGTAGCAAAAATCCCAGAGTCTAACCCTTTCAAAGCTGTCTTCGCTAAGTTTCTGGTCATAGAGCAGGAAGCAATGGCAGGTAGGACAAACACTGAGACAAGCGGCGCATTCCTTACACCTGCCGGCATATTTGCTCCACACCGGAGAAGCGAAGGTCTCTTTCGTTAATTCCTGAAAGGACCTGTTTACGCCAAATTTCTCATTCTGCTCCTTTACCTCAGACGTGGTAGCAACTCGAATCTTATCCCTCTCTTCAAGCTGCTCAGGGGAGGCTTCAAGAAAAACGTTCTTATCTTGAGATATGAGTTGCTCTCCTTTTTCTGAACCAACTTCAACGACAAGCCCTTCAGAGAGTTTGGAAAGGTTGAGATCAAAGCCCTTCTCGGGATAGGGTTTTAAATCCAACATGGTGCAAAAACAAGTATCCTTGGGAGCGGAACAATCACAGCTAATGATGGTTCCCTTGTTTCTACGTTCAACATAGAATGGATCCTTGATGTCCCCATTCATGAAAGTCTCATCTAGAATTTCTATAGACCTGAGATCACAACTCTTCGGCCCGACAATCATGAAGTTAGGTTGGATTTCCTTAACCTCTGAAGAGGGGGAGGGATATTGCGCTACCTTTTCTTTTGCTCTAAAAAAGAAGATTTTCAGAGGCTCAACAGCGCGAATGCTGTCGTATACAATGCCATTTTGCGATGTTGGAGCAAATTTTTGGTAGTGAATAGTATTGGAAATATACCTCGGCACATAGACTGGGATTTGCTGTGCCCACTTCTCCAGTAACTTTTCAAAATCAAGAAATGAGATAAAAAATGCCACTTAAGCTTTCCTTTTTATGGATAGATTGTGGAGTACACTGCTTTTTATTTGCGATTGATATGAATAAAATAACTTGGTTCAGAGTGTTAGGCAAAGCTAGTTTCTTAGGCATAAGAGCATATTATAAATACTCCGTATCATTTGTGTCAATACCTC
>CAZEQL010000019.1:0-20114 GCA_964514415.1 uncultured Dehalococcoidales bacterium | reverse complement strand
CTCAAACCACTTACTGAAAGCTGACAGCTGTCAGCTGATAGCTCTCAGTAAAATGAGCTTTGCGCTCACGCCGTTGTCTGTGCTTGGCGCGCTTCCTCTGCCGCCAGAGTCGGCCCGAAACCTCAGTATTGTTCCCTATACAAAGCCAGCGCTATCTCTTTTACTTCAGGAGCATTCCCTCGAACAGCTATCAGCCTTCAGCTAAATACTGAGTGCTGAGTGCTGAGTATCGTTTGTATATCCGCCGACTTTGCCGGTAGCTCATCCCCATCACCTCCGCTGTCTCCTTGATCGTCATTGCCTTCTCCCTTACCATGGTCATCATGACCAGGCGGGTTCGTTCCCTCTGACTCATGGCTAAAACTCCTCCTTCCATTTAGACACCTCCTTTCGAGATGCCTATTCCTTACCACTTTTTTCGGAAAGAGGACATTTCTATCGAGTCTTTAAGAGGACATTATCAAAGAGTTTCAACATGGGTTTCTGGTAAAATATAGACAGGGGTTCATGTCTGCAAGGGGACAATTAGTTACTATCTGCACTACCAGGCAAATGGAGGCGCGAATAATCAAAGGGCGGCTGGAGAGCGAAGGCATTCCCGCCCTCTTAAGCCGAAGCCCTGAGCGCAGCGAAGGGTCTAGATTCTTTTATGAGATTCTTCGCGGAGTTTATCCTGGTGAGCCGAAGCTCTGAACGAAGTGAAGAGGAGATTCTTCGTTCGCGGAGCCTGTCCTGAGCGGTGAGATTCTTCGCTTCGCTCAGAATGACAGGGGGAGTGGAGGGCTCCTTCAGAATGACAAGAGGCTTAGGTGAGGTGAGAATAATGGCGCCCAAGCACTTAGCTGGAGAGGCTAAGGAGATTTCAGGAATTAGCGACAAGAACAATATCAAGTTGCAAGACCAGGTTCATGATAAGTCAACTTGGTTTAAACCGCTTTGCTTAATATTGTTGTTAAGAGCCTGTTGCGTAAAGGGATTTCCTAAAGCTGGCAACCATGCTACCTTAGCTTTGGCAGATGGGTTTGTGCAACAAGCTCTTAATTGGGATATTTGCCATCTTGACAGTTGGAGTCCCGTGTTGAGCTAAGCTCTATTAGATTTTTAACTGCCCTGAGTGCTAAACTAGACTATACACTATGACTTCCAGATTAGAGCGCATAACTCAGCAAAGATTGGATAGCCTGAATAGGATTCGGGCTCGGGGCATAAACCCTTATCCTCATTCCTATCATCTCAGCCATGCCATTCAACAGGCGATAACTCTTTTTGAACAAGGAGAAGACCTTCAAGCTATGTCTCTTGCTGGTCGTGTTATGGCTAAGCGTTCCATGGGTAAGATGGCTTTTTTTGATATTCGCGATGGCTCAGGGAAAATGCAGCTTTGTTTCCGCCAGAACCTTCTCGGAAAAGAAAGGTATGAATTCCTTCAGGAGATTGATATTGGCGACATTATAGGGGCAAAGGGGAAGCCCTTTCGAACGAAGACAGGGGAGATTACCCTCGAAGTATCTGCTTTCACTATGCTATGTAAATCCCTTCGCCCGCTGCCGGAGAAATGGCATGGCTTAGTGGACACGGAGAAACGCTATCGGCAGCGGTATCTTGACCTCGTTTCCAGCGAGGAGGTTAGAAACACTTTTATGATGCGCAGCCGAATTATCACGGCTGTAAGGAACTTTCTGAATAAACGAGGATTTATAGAGGTGGAAACGCCAGTGCTCCAACCACAGCCTGGTGGAGCATTAGCAAGCCCTTTCGTTACCCATCACCACGCCCTTGATGAAGACCTTTACCTGCGCATTGCCCTGGAGCTCCACCTTAAGAGGTTGATAGTGGGTGGTTTTGACAAGGTTTATGAGATGGGACGCGTCTTTCGCAATGAAGGTATTTCTACCAAACATAACCCGGAGTTCACCTTGCTTGAATGCTATCAAGCTTATAGTGATTATAATGACATGATGAATTTGGTTGAGGAAATGGTCTCTCATATTGCTGAAGGGGTTCTGGGTGATACCAAGATTATTTATGAAGGAAAAACTATTGACTTCGCTCCCCCGTGGCAAAAACTTTATCTTCGTGAGGCAGTCAAAAATTACAGTGGCATTGACTTTGAGGATTACCCCGATACTGTTTCTTTGCAATCTCGGATGATAGAGTTAGGGATGGAGGTTGACCCAAGCAAGGGGAGAGGGAGGCTTATAGATGAGTTGACTTCCACTTTTGTCGAGCCAAATCTTATCCAACCAACTTTCCTTCTCGACTACCCTGTGGAAATGTCACCTCTGGCTAAAAGAAAGCGAGGTAATGACCGTTTGGTTGAAAGGTTCGAGGCATTCATTAACGGGACAGAGGTTGCCAATGCCTTCACTGAGCTCAACGACCCTATAGACCAAAGGGAGCGGTTTCGCCAACAATTAAGGGAACGGGTTGGGGATGAGGAGGTTGAGGTTGCCGATGAAGATTTTCTTCAGGCTTTAGAGTATGGCATGCCACCTACCGGTGGCATTGGGGTAGGTGTTGACCGCTTAATAATGCTGCTCACTGGACAGCAATCCGTGCGCGAAGTGATACTTTTCCCCCAATTAAAAACAAAATAGAATGTTAGATATTAGGCTTATTCGTGAAAACACTGAGCTCGTTCGCCAGGAATTGGAGAAGAGAGGGGATACCTTCGCCTTAGATAGCATACTTGAGAGTGATGCGCACTATCGCAGTTTGCTTCGTCAGGTGGAGGAGCTCCGTAGTCAACATAACAGGGTGAGCAAACAACTGGGGCAAACTAAGGAGAAGCCACCCCAACTTATTGCTGAGATGCGTCAATTAGGACAGAGAATATCCTCCTTGCAGCAGGAGACCAGCCAGGCTAAAGTTAACCTTGAATCCTTGCTGCTAGAGTTACCTAACACCCCCCATCCCAACGTGCCTTTAGGAAAAGATGCGGGTGATAATGTCGTAGTGCGTGCTTGGGGTGAGCAGAGGGAATTTCCCTTCACGCCGCTGCCTCACTGGGTGTTAGGGGAAAATTTGGGCATAATAGATTTCCATCGAGGTGTGAAGCTTTCAGGGACTCGATTCTACATTCTTAAAGGATTAGGAGCGCATCTTCAGCGAGCGTTAATCTCTTTTATGCTCGATGTCCATGTAAAAGAGCATGGCTATAGTGAAATCTATCCTCCTTTCATGGTGAAGCAGGAATGTATGGTAGGGTCGGGGAATTTGCCTAAATTTAGTGATAACTTATATCATGATGATGAGGATGACTTCTGGTTTATACCTACAGCAGAGGTGCCTCTAACTAACCTCCACCGTGATGAGATATTAGATGCAAATTGCCTGCCTCTTTATTATGTTGCCTATTCCGCTTGCTTCCGCCGCGAGAAAATGGCTGCTGGCACTGATACTAGAGGCATTAAGCGGGGACATCAATTTGATAAAGTAGAGCTCTACAAGATTACCACGCCAGAAAACTCTGATGAAGAGCTGGGAAAATTGGTGGCCGATGCTGAGGATATATGCCGCAAGTTAGCTATACCTTATCGTGTGGTGCAACTGTGTACCGGCGACCTGGGCTTTGCTGCCTGTAAAACATACGATATTGAGATATGGGCTCCTGGCTGCGGTGAGTGGCTTGAAGTCAGTTCCTGCAGCAATTGTGGTGACTTTCAGGCAAGGCGAGCTAGTATCAAGTATCGCCCTGAGCTCGAGGCTAAACCACAGTTTGTTCACACGATTAATGGCTCAGGACTGGCTCTACCCCGTGTTCTCATTGCTGTAATGGAGAATTACCAGCAAGCCGATGGCACGATATTAGTCCCCGAAGCGCTAGAGTCTTATATGTAGTGAGCCGATAAATGGTTACTAGTCTCCAGTAATCAACTAGTGCAAAGAGAGTCCGAAATAACTGGTGAGGAATATAGAACTCCCTGAGTTTGACGACCACTATAGTAAAATCAACTTGTCGCTGATAGATATACTTGATATTATGCTTTCGTTTAATATTTCGTGGAGGTGGGAAGATGTTTATTGAGAGTCCAAGGTACACGGAACGTTTTGGTTCTGTCAGAATGAATCATGTGCAGAGTGTGATATCTTTAGATTCAGGAATAAAAAGCAAATTGCCCCCTCATGGCGCTATGGGGGTAATGAAAATAGATGAGGAAACAATCAAGCATTTTGAGGACAGGATGGCGATTGTCATTCCGGTTAAAGATGAGAAGCTCAAGCTCTTCGAAGGAGTGGTTAGTGGCGTGCCGCATGACTGTCTGGCGATTGTGGTTTCTAATAGCCAAAGGGAAAAAGTTGACCGATTCAGAATGGAAGGGGACGCTTTAAACCAGCTTTGCCGTTTTACCTTCCGTCAGGCTTTGATTGTTCACCAGAAAGACCCAGCTATTGCTGAGGCTATAACGGAAGCTGGCTATAATGACCTCTTAGGTGAAGATGGATTGGTGCGTGATGGTAAGAGCGAAGCCATGGTAATAGGATTGCTTATGGCCAAGGCGGCGGGGAAAGACTATGTCGGTTTCATTGACGCTGATAATTACTTTCCCGGTGCGGTGTTGGAGTATGTGAGAAATTACGCTGCCGGTTTTAGCCTGGCTCAATCTCCTTACAGCATGGTTAGGATATTATGGCATTACAAGCCCAAAATCTCAGAGGGGCTATACTTTAGGAAATGGGGAAGAGTGTCCGAAGTCACCAACAAGCACTTGAACAACTTGATATCCTCTAAAATAGGATTTGAAACCGAAGTTGTAAAAACCGGTAATGCTGGAGAACATGCTATGAGCATGAAACTGGCGGAGATTTTACCCTACGCCTCAGGATATGCCGTAGAACCTCAAGAGTTAATATCTATATTTGAAGATTTTGGGGGCATCTTGCCCACAAAGAATATCAAGGTGATGGAGCAAGGAATAGACATATTCCAGATTGAGACGAGAAATCCCCATCTACATGAAGAAAAAGGGGATGAGCATCTTCAGGGAATGTTATTGTCGGCACTGAGCACCATTTACCACTCGCATCTTTGTGGGGAGGAAGTAAAACAAGCAGTTTTAGCTGAGTTAGTCCATCAAGGGATTCTCAAAGAAGGAGAGACGCCTCCTCCGATTCATATCAACGCTCCGCCGAAGAAGGTGACTGTCAGCAAGTTTATAACTGCCATACAAAAGGATTTCGATAAGTATCATGTGTTACGCTAAATTCTAGATACCACAAATTTGGCTACATGAGCAAATACTACCTGGGGAAATGGTTTAGCAAGTATTCTGAAATCTTGCCTTTAGCTTGTGGGTTAATCACTCTTGGTGGTCAAGGACAAGTGATAAATCACAACAGCTTAAGCGAGCTATACATTGACCACGCTCCGTGGCATATTTGGCTGGTCACATATTTGTGCTCAATTCATCAAAGGCAATCTTAAGCTTTATCCTGGTATCTGTCGCTTCAAGTACATCTTCAGTTGCAAGGAAAAGATCCTTTTCAGGTGGCTTTCTATTAACTATAAATTTCCTAATTTCGCCACTCCAGCCATCGTGTGCCACGAGATCCACAGAGCCCAACACCTTGCCATTTTTATCTATTACCTCAGCTCCAGGTTTTATTTTCATTGCACTCCTCTCCCAGGAAAAGCACCTCCCGCCCTTCGACAGTTACTAAGATTTTCAACATGCAGAATCTTCATAATTTGACCTACTGTAATCCACTGGAAAACGCAACTCCGACTATAGGTGTTGTTCCTGGCGTCCTTGTTCTATATGCTAGCTATCCTTGAGAGGGCTTGCTGCGCATCATTAATTGAGGTCCATCAGTCCTCTCCTCCACGTCAATGACTACGTCGCCAACCTCGCCCTCAACGCCCGGGTCAACTATCAGCACGATGGCTTCTTCCTGCCTAATCACTCGGTCATTCTCGGCAGGGCTGTCGATTTCTAGCGAAAACTTATCTTCTCCTTTTCTTAGCCGAAACCCTTGGTCGGAGGGCACATTGCTCGCACGCAAGCTCTGCACCATTGCCGTTCCTGCCAATTCGCTCACTTCAATCATCTTCGCCTCCTTTTTTTTGGATGTTTATTTCTTTAGGTTGCTCTAGGCTATCCATGTAACCCTCGTAAAGTATCTGCCCGGGATGGTCATCAAAGGTTCTGAAATCTTCGACTGTTATCCCCGCTGCGTCAACCTTGGTCGGGTCAAATATCCGAATGCAAAAGCACGGCTTCCCGTCCACTTCAGTATCGGCAGCGACATATCTCAGGTTCTGGAGCACATCAACAGTGACCCCTTTCCGAACCATATATCCCCATAGCAGCCCCTCAATCTTCTTGATCGCCTTTTTCTTCTTGTCCTTTTTGCGTCAAAACATCGTTGCACCTCCCTCCTAATTGCTACCAGTTACAAGTTTCTGCTTCTGGCAGTGCCACCTAAGGACAAAGCCGCTCTCATCAACATAGTTGAGCTTGTGGCCTGCAGCTTGAATGGCGCTGGCGGGATTGACGAATAGCGTAACTCCCTCTGCCTCAAGTGCTTCGTCACCTTCCCGTGCTCTATCGACCTTGATCCCAAACGTTGTCTCTCCATGTTCGTCTCCCGCTTTATTTTTGGTTTTGGCCATGCCGAAAGTCCAATACGGCCCGCCAGAACTCTTCTTCATCTGGAGTTGGATCCCTGTTCACTACCCTTTTCATTACGGTACGAAGATTAGTCGCTGTATATTCAATCTCCTCCAAAGGCAATTTGAGAGCACGGCTTAGCCTGTCTGCCTCAGGCAGTACAGCTACCTGGTGCCCACCACGAATAACAGCAATACCATCCCCATCTTGGCTCGGTTTGTCGCCTTTAATTGTAATGGTTTCAAAACGGATTTCTTCGCTCATCCTTTGACATCTCCCATTTTCATTTTACCTCCCACTGCATCTGAAGGCAATACCACAATATTGGTATTTGAGCAAAGAAAAAGTGTTATAGTGGAGGTAATCCTTTTAGAAACGATATTGGTTGACTGGATCTATCGGTTTAGACTGGCTTTTCCTTTGTATCTTCGGTGCTAATCACCAAGCCCTGCTGAACTGCGTAAACTGCGGCCTGCTGCTTGTTGCGCAACTCCAATTTCTCCAGGATGTTCTTCATATGAACCTTGACTGTATTCTCGGCGACAATCAGCCTCGCTGCTATCTCTTTATTGGTGTCTCCCTGTGCCACAAGCTTTAGTATCTGGGTCTCCCTGTTGGAGAGGACGTTCTTGCTCTCAGCCTTCCTTGCATCTTTCTCCTCTTTCATGGAAGTGAACTCATTGAGAAGCTTTCTACTAAGGGGAGGGGAAACGATAACTTCGCCTTTAGCAATCAAGTCGATAGATTTCATAAGGCCATCGACACCTATGTTCTTAAGCAGGTATCCCTTGGCTCCTGCCTTTAAGGCGGAGAAAAGCCTCTCTTCATCCTCGGAATCGGTGAGTATTGCCACCTTTGTGTTTGGCAATGACTCATTGATATGCTGCGTAGCCTCGAGGCCATCGCACCCTGGTCCTGGTAGGTGAATATCTATCAAAACCACATCTGGCTGGGTCTCTCTGGCCTTTTCTACCGCCCTTAAGCCATTATCACATTGGCAAACCACGCCAATACCTGGTTGACTTTTCAAGAGCTTGGCTAGTCCCTCTCGGAAAAGCTCCTTATCATCTACTAGAAGTACCTTTATTTCCTCCATTCCTCACCTTTCTCCCTATACTCTAACCCAGACTGATACGCCCGACTTCTCAGTCGCTTTTCAAAAAGATGGGTAAAGTGTAGCGTCTTGACATCGATAATTCAAATGCCCTGACTTTCAATGAGTGGCAAGATTTAGTAGTAACAACTTGCTAGCTGTTTGCCTAGACCCGATCATACTGAGCGCTCTTTTCTCCCAATCTTCAGATACGAGGTTTAGTAAGAATGCCCTCAGCATGATGCAGCACCATTTATCATTCGCCTCTTCATGAAAAGGAAGCAAAAGAGATGATTTTGAAAGAGCTAGTTAGCCGCGGGGTTCTTAAAGAAAAAGAGACGCCTCCTCCGGTTCATATTAATGCTCCGCCGAAGAAGGTAACTACCAGCAAGTTTATAACTGCCATACAAAGGGATTTCGATAAGTATCATGTGTTACGCTAACTATTCACCCTCACCTTTTGTGCCTTCGGCACAAATTTTACTGAATTATTTAGTATTCTTCCTATTGTTTGCCCTTTGGGCAAATCCCCCTTCAGGGGAGAGGAATTTATTCATTGCTTCAGAATGAAATTGCTTCAGGCTCGATAGATTTACCTGGCCAAATCCTGATACCTTGAGCTAGCTTATTACCTTTTCCAATTACTACATCATCGCCTAAAACGCAGTCATCTAAAACTTCGCTTTCTTCTGCGATGTAACAATTAGAAGCAACTACGCAGTTTCTAAGCTTAGCTCCTCTACCGACTTTACCCTTTTGCCATAAAACTGCTCCTTCTATGGTAGCGCCCTCTTCTATTCGACATTCCGCTCCTAGGGTAGCAGGACCTCTTATCACAGAATTTTTGCCTATAAAGCATTCGTTACCAATTATCACTGGTCCTTCGATTTGAGCTGAAGGGTGAATGGAGCTTTCACCTTCAAACCTTGTGCTTTTACCAAGACGATTAAGTAAATCATAATGTAATTTCAGGTATAGCTCTGGAGTTCCTACATCAGTCCAATAGGTATCAGAGGAGTAACTATAAATAGCCTGCCCTTTTTCTAAGAATGGGGGGAAGATATCACGTTCAAAGGTGAAGAAGATGTTAGGAGGAATATAATTTAAGATTTCTGGTTCCAGAATATAAATACCAGCATTAATCATATTGGTAGTCACCTCATTCCAACTTGGCTTTTCTTTGAAGCATATAACTCTGCCTTCATTATCTGTTTCCACCACTCCATAAATAGTAGGATTATCCACAGGGGTCAATGCCATAGTTCCAATGGCATTTCTTTCCCAGTGTTGATTTACCATATTGCTTATATCGATGTCAGTAAAAATATCGCCGTTGAGAACGATAAAAGAGCTATCCAGATATCTTTCGGCGTTCTTCACTGCTCCCGCTGACCCCAGGGGGGAACCTTCCACCAGATAGGTTATCTTCACGCCAAACTCGCTACCATCGCCAAAATAACTTTGGATTTGCTCTGGCAGATAACTTAATGTAAGAATAATATCGTTGACATTGTGTTTCTTAAGGTAGTCAATAAGATGCTCCAAAAAGGGGCGATTTAATAGAGGCGCCATTACCTTATTTATATTGCAGCTAAGGGGACGCAGCCTGGTTCCCTTTCCGCCAGCTAAAATGATAGCTTTCATTTCCGTTTGCTAAGTTTGAACCAGGGGTGATAGCTGATTATAGAGTTCCTATCCACCTCATTATTGATGAAATAGTTGAAAACTCTCAGGTAATCTGCCACCCTATCTGGCATGAGAAAATGTTCCTTGACATAGTTGTGTGCCGCTTCTCCCACTGATTTTGCCATATATGGGTCTTTCAACAAGAGGATAATCCTTCTTGCTGCCTTTTTGGCTGAGGTGATGAAAAAGCCGGTTTCACCACCTCTAATTTGAATAGGAATTGCCCCCACCTCACTGGTTATCACCGGTTTACCTTTCCACATGGCTTCAGTAATAACCAGCCCAAATCCTTCCTTAATGGAGGGCTGCAGGATTATTCTCGCCGCTCGTTGTAAGGCGTTGACCTCTAAAGCGCTAACTTGCACATCTTCAGGAAGCCTAATAACATGAATATCATCATCCTCTTTCGTATCCTCAAGAGTTTGGTTAAAGATTGCTCCTCCTTCAGGGTCGTCTGAAGCCATGCCACCAGCTATTACCAATTGACAATTTAACTCTCTCCTGGCAATTCTATATGCATTGATAGTGGTACCGATTCCCTTCCAAGGGTCGAACCTACTTATCTGAACCAATAAAGGGACATTACGGTCTATTCCATATTTGTCTAATACTTTAGCAATCTCGTCGGAGCTTAGCTCTTTATTCTTTGCTGAAAGGGGGTCGATGAAGGGAGGAATGATAAATTTCCGCAAAGGCCAGTGCTCTATCACATAATGTGCACCGGAGAAGATAACAGCATCATAAAAATTGGCCCAAAAGGTGATGAATTCCCATAAAACAGGATTGGCTTCCAAGGTATCTCCCTCTACATCGATGTGGACTCTCCATAACCAATTTCCACATTCCTCCTTTAAGTAGCAAGCTAAACCGAGTGGCTGCGGGTCATGTACAATCGTTATATCTGGTTTGTAGTTTTTGTAATCCTCAGCATAGATATCGGCGTTTTCCCTTAAAACGGAGTAATATGTTCTTATCATCTCGGGGGTAAGGATGCCTCTTTTGCCTTGTAAAAGGTTGTGGATGTTTTTTGTCACCTGATAAAAAGGCTCCGTGCCTGATATGACTTTCCATTCATCCTCTAATCCCAACTGGTTTAAAAATGGCACCTGGGAATAGAGCATCTCGGCTACACCACCACCTAATGCTGACGAGTTAATCTCCTTTATCTTTACCCCTTTGAGTTTCGCCGCAAGCTTTTGTAGCTCCGCTATCTTTTCTTCACCCACTATAGGGATATAATCCTCGATGGGAGGGGTGCAAATGGGTTGAAATCCCTTTCTTCGACTGTATACCGTGCCATCCTCTAGAGGAAACTTCCCCTGGGTCTCACCTTTATCAGCCCGATAAATCGGGCAACTACCTTCGTTTTCCATGCTAACTATCCCTGGGCTTAAGAATCTCCCTCAGCATACTAAGAAATTGATGTGTCTCCTTCGGTGAGTATAAGAGATATTGAGCTGCAGGCTCAATGCTCTTTTCTCCTACATAAATGGAAATCCCATCACTATCATCGACAACATGAAAACCATCGTAATCCGTTACATCATCGCCAAGAAATATCGTTAATGGCTTAACTCTTCCTTTAAGGTTTTGAGCTATAAGAGCTATAGCTTTACCTTTATCCCAATCTACCGGTGGCTTTACTTCATATACTCTTTTTCCCTCACCGACTTTTATTCTACCTGATGCGGTGAGAGGTTTAGTAATCTCGCGGAAGATTTTATTTAGCTCCTCCACTTGTACTTTATCTACAAGTCGGTAATGCAAACTTAGCGTTAAGCCTTTATTCTCTATTATAGCTCCTTTGATATCAGCCAATTTCCTACCAATATCTTGACCCAGGGAATGCAAGAGGGGCGCAGCTTTTTCAGCCAGAGGATTGATGTAAGTAATGCCAGGCCCTTCTATCTCCAAACCGTGGTTCCCTGCATAGATAACGCAGTTGATGCCTACTCTTTCTCGCAAATCTTCCATAGCTCTGCCACTTATAATTCCCAAAGTTATGTGGGAATTTCCAGCCAATTCCTGCAAACACTCCTTTACTGGCGGTGATAAATTAGCTAATTCAGGCTTTTCTATGATAGGAGTTAGCGTACCATCATAATCAATCAGCAGCAATATATGCTCGGCTCCTTTAATCTTAACAGCGATTTCATCCCAAGAAGAGAAAAGGTCTTTCATACCAAAATGCAAAACACTCCATTATTGTAAAATTCTAATATCTGAACTCCAAACAAATTCAAATATCAAAATGCAAAATGCAAAATGACAGAGCAAAATTAAAAAATGAATAGCTGAGAGCGTCTGGAAGCTTAATTTTGAACTTTGATTTGTAATTTTGATTTTTCATCTTTAATTTTTGATATTGTTTAGAATTTAGGATTTCGTGTTTAGGATTTGTTATAATTTTTGCTTTTTGCATTTATCCTATTTGTTGCCTCTAGGATTATATCCGCAGCCCATTTATAGATGTTATTCTTCCTAACTACGCTTCTTTTTCCTCGCATTCGCTTATATCTCTCCATCCCTGGCATCTCTAGTGCCTCTTCAATCGAGGCTGCGAAGTGGTCAATAGCATAAGGGTTTATCAGCAGGGCACCATCGAGTTCCTTAGCGGCTCCAGCAAAATGGCTTAAGAGTAGAATACCCTCATTATCATATCGGCTAGCGACAAATTCCTTCGCTACCAGGTTCATACCATCGTGTAAGGAACTTACTATAAGCAAGTTTGCCATGCCTCTCAGAGCTGCTAGTGTGGTCATGGGCAAAGGGCCGACTATAGTAATTACGGGCTTCCAATCCCCCGAGCCATGTTTTAAGTTTATATTTTCCGCCGATGTATCTATATTTTCCCTTAACTCTCCGTAGCCTGGGATTTTTGTACGACTGGGTGTTATCACTTGTATAAAGGTCACCTTCCCTTTGTAATCTGGGCGCTCCTCGAAAAAGCGCTCTATAGCCATTAGCCTTTGGGGAATCCCTTTAGTGTGATCCAATCGGTCGATGCTAAGCCCAACAAGCTTATCATTTAGATTTAGCTCCTTTCTCAACCTCTCTGTTTCTTCCTTTGTCTCCACAGTTTGAGCTTCTCCGGAGAGCTGCTCGAAGTCTATGCTTATAGGGAAAGGGCGTATTTTCGTTTTCTTTTCTCCTAGAGTGACCTCAGCTTTTTCGTAGTTAACTTTAGATTCGGTGATGGTTCTATTTACTGTGGTGAGAAAGTTACGGCAGTGGCGCACGGTCTGAAAGCCCAAGAGGTCATTCCCTAAGAGACCATCCACTATTTCTTCTCGCCAGGGGCAGTTTTGAAAGACTTTTTGTCTCGGCCATGGAATGTGCCAAAAGTGTGCTACGGCAACCTCTGGATTAGCTCTCTTTATTAAGCGCGGCAGCAAGGCAAGATGATAATCTTGAACGAAGACCAGCGCTTTTCTCCCTTGCACCTCCTCTAAAACGCTTTGAGCAAAAACTTCGTTTACCCCTTTATAAGTATCCCAGTGAGATTCATCAAATACAGGCTCGATATCAATAGTATGACATAGAGGCCAAAGAACCTGATTGGCAAAGCCATGATAATAACCTTCTACCTCCTCCTCGCTTAACCAAACCCGTTTCAAGGTATAAAGCGGCTCCTCTGGCGGCACCATCACTTTATTTTGGGAATCCACTGTAGCCCTATCAGCATCGCCGCTGCCATGAGCTATCCATATACCACCTATAGCCGACAGCACTGGGTCTAGTGCGGTAGTCAACCCTCCAATTGCAGCTTCACATTTAATTTCATCGCCTTGATAGCTATGAATATAAGGCTCGCGATTGGAGACGACTACAAAAAGATAATCAGACAATCTTTCTTTCGTAAATCGACACAGACTTTCCTTGCTCCATACTTGCTTCATTTGTTTATGTAGCTATTTATGAAGTGCTAAGCTAACCTTACCACAAACCTTGGGAATATCCAAACCAGTTGCGAAGTCACGATTTAGAGCCATCTATCAAGTTCAGCTCAAAAGGCACTTCATCCTGGCTTCCTTTGACACAAGGTAACTTACATGTTAATTTACCTGAAATGAAAACCTCAATAAATGGATTTAGCCAGAAAGCTAGATTAGTGAAAAAGAGTGATAGATATGAAGTTTATGATTTAGCTTTGGAAACTTTAGTTCTCTCTATGACAGTGCTGCATCAAGATAAGTCTACCACTGGACATTCCCACGATGATACCGAAGAGGTTTACCTTTTTGTTACAGGCGAAGGGCAAATCCAACTGGGCGATGAAAAACAAGATGCGGTTAGCGGCGATATTGTTACGATATCCAGGGGAGTCTTTCATCGTGTTTTTAATAAAGGTAATGATGATTTTACTTTCCTATCCCTTTTTAACAAATATCCTGGTCGTGGGAAATAAATGGCTCTTTCAAAGCAGGCGAGGAAGAAATGTGGAAACAACTATCAGCCAAGCAAAGCTATTCATAATTCAAGGAGATATTACCAGGCAAGTTACTGATGCCATAGTCAATGCTGCCAATCCCAGTCTAATGGGAGGTGGTGGAGTAGATGGAGCGATACATAGAGGTGGAGGTCCAGCTATTCTAGAAGAATGTAAGGATATTGTTGCCAGACAAGGGAGGTTGCCCACAGGCAAGGCTGTAATTACCACAGGGGGAAATCTCAAATCAAAATATGTGATACACACCGTTGGTCCCATCTGGCATGGCGGCAGTAGAAATGAAGCTGAACTATTACAGAGCGCTTATTTAGAGTGCCTGAAGTTAGCGGCTGAGAATAAACTGGCTAGTGTCTCTTTCCCCTCCATAAGCACAGGCGCTTATGGCTATCCCGTGAATGAAGCAGCAAAAATAGCACTAAGAACCGTGGTTTCATTTCTAAAAGAGCGCACTACCTTTGTTAATGAGGTAGTGTTCGTTCTTTTCGATTCCAGGACCTACGAAAGCTACCGCTCTGCATTGCAAGAAATAACAAGCAAAGAAACTTAGTTTGGCAGGTTATAGCGTCCCGCCTCATCGTATTTTCTCTTCTGTTGTCACATCTCCTCTTCCGTCATTTATGATTCCACTTTTCTGTCATTGCGAGCCCTTCGCTTTTTGTCATGCTGAGCTGTTCATTCCTTGTCATTCTGAGGAGCAAAACGACGAAGAATCTCGCACAGAATGTTAGGCCTTTTGGTGGTGTTACACCCCACTGCACGGGACTAATAAGCCCTTGAGCATTTCGATATAGAGGTGGCTGTGGACTTCACAAAACGCCATTTTGTTCAATTGGACAGGTTAGCAAGACTTCGTGACCAATGTTCTTAAGGCTATCATGGGCTTGCTTTCTCGTAACATAATTGCTGCGACGAATGGATTTTCTGCTCTCTCTCTGATATACTTCTACTCCGGGTGTTTCTTAGCTGCTGGGAGAGCCCAAGTAGTCATAGGTGTCTTGACCACTATGTGCATAGGTTATATGGCTCTTGTGTGGCTGCTAGCTTTATCAGTAGTAACTATGTCCCTGCGAGATTCCAATGAAGACAGAGGCTAAGGTGAAAGGATATATTGAAATTGACCAAGAGTTTTGCAAGGGATGTGAACTGTGCATATCGTTCTGCCCTAAGGGCGCAATCTCTCTATCCGATAAGTTTAATGCCAATGGCTACTTACCGGCTTTCTTCAACGATAATGGTGAGTGCACAGGATGTGCTATCTGTGCGCTAGTATGTCCAGAAGTCGCAATCGAGGTTTACCGTGGCTAAGGTTCTCATGGATGGAAACAGCACAATTGGGGAAGCAGCCATCAGGGCTGGTTGCCAGTGCTACTTTGGTTACCCAGTTACCCCTCAGAATGAACTGCCTGAGTATATGGCTATTCACTTGAGTAGAAGGAAGGGGTGTTCTTTTATCCAGTCAGAAAGTGAGATTGCGGCCATAAACATGGTATACGGAGCCAGTCTGGCTGGGGTCAGAGCAATGACCTCCTCCTCCAGCCTTGGCATCAGCCTGAAGCAGGAGGGAATCTCCTATTTGGCAGCTGCTCAACTCCCTTCAGTCATTGTCAATATGTCCAGAGGCGGTCCAGGGTTAGGAAGTATAGCTGCTTCCCAATCAGACTATTTTCAGGCTACCAGGGGTGGGGGACATGGGGATTATCGGACCATAGTTTTGGGACCATCATCAGTGCAGGAGTTGGCAGATCTCACCCACCGCGCCTTTGATCTCGCCGACAAGTACCGAATTCCCGTAATCATTCTTGGAGATGGCATGCTGGGGCAGATGAAGGAACCGGTAGAATTCAAACATGAAATCCCTGAAGAGTTGCCAGTTAGAAGCCTTGCATTAAGGGGAGCAAAAGGACGACCAAGTAGAATTGTCAAAACGCTCGTTTCGGAGCCGGCCGAGCTGGAAGAGCTTAACTGGAGTTTGTTCAGAAAATATCAATTGATTAAAAAAGAAGAAGTTACTTACGAGACCTTTATGATTGAGGGCGCTAAACTAATAGTCGTCGCTTTTGGGACCGCAGCCCGAATTGCCAAAGGAGCAATCAAAAGGGCACGAGCAAATGGATTGAAGGTGGGATTGCTGAGGCCAATCACTCTCTGGCCGTTTCCCAATGAAAAAGTTCAAGAGTTGGCTAAGAAGACAAAATGCTTTCTTGTCCTTGAAATGAATATGGGCCAGATGATAGAAGATGTGCAACTGGCATTGGAAGGGAAAGGGGAGATTTCCTTTTATGGCAGAACAGGAGGTGTAATTCCCACCCCCAGCGAGGTGTTTCGAGTAATCTCCCGCCTTTGCTATAAGAAAGGGCTGAAGTAGGAAAATGAGGAAGATATATACCAGACCGAAGTCATTAAAGAGAACTCCTTTCCATTATTGTCCGGGGTGTGGACATTCCATTGTCCATCGGGTTATGGCTGAGTTGATCGACGAGATGAAACTTCAAGACAAGGTTATAGGTATTCCTCCATGCGGGTGCGCGGTCTTCGCTTACCACTATTTAGATGTAGATATGGCAGAGGCAGCTCATGGGAGAGGAGCGGCTGTGGCTACTGGCCTGAAAAGGGCGCTTCCTGAGGCAATAGTATTCTCTTATCAGGGGGATGGTGATCTTGCTGCCATCGGTACTGCCGAGACTATACACGCTGCCAACAGAGGAGAAAAAATTACTACCATCTTTATCAATAATGCTGTCTATGCAATGACCGGGGGGCAGATGGCGCCAACTACACTTTTGGCTCAGGTGACTACCACCACTCCTTACGGACGTGATGTAATAATGGAAGGGTCTCCCATCAAAATAAGCGAAATGCTGGCATTGACGAAAGGTGCAGTATATATTGAGCGAACCGCGGTCAATTCTCCAGCCAACATCCGGAAGACGAAAAAAGCCATCCGCAAGGCCTTTCAGACGCAAATCGATGGCCTTGGTTTTTCTCTGGTGGAGATACTCTCTCCCTGCCCCATCAATTGGAAGATGAGTCCCTTAGAATCATGCCAGTGGATCGACAGAGAAATGACCAAGGAGTTTCCTTTAGGAGTAATAAAGGACACAACCGGAAGAGAAGATGCTGATTAAAACGATTTTTGCAGGTTTCGGGGGACAGGGAGTTCTCTCCATGGGTCTCAATCTGGCCCAGGCAGCAATGATGGAGGGGAAAAACGTAACCTATTTACCCTCCTATGGCCCTGAAGTCCGTGGCGGCACTGCCAATTGCACCATAGCCATATCCGATGAAGAGATTGCGTCTCCTGTTGCCTCCGCTCCAGAGTTTATCGTAGTCATGAATCAACCTTCTCTGGACAAATTTCAAAATCGGATTGCATCTGGAGGTCTTCTCTTTATCAATTCCTCTCTAGTGGAAACTGAAGTCTTAAGGGGTGATATTGAGATCATTGAAGTTACGGCAGGCAGTGTCGCCGAGAAGCTAGGGAGTCCAAAATCTGCTAACATGGTGATGCTGGGAGCGTTGATTAAAAAAAGCAATCTGGTTTCCATTTCTACCTTGATTGAAGGACTGAAAGATACTTTAAAGAACAAGCAAAAATTGATTGCTCTTAGCAAGGAAGCCTTGATGGCCGGATATGACTTATTTTGAATTGAGCGGAGGTAACCTATGTGTGTGAAACAGATTTCGATTAGTCTGGAGAATGTGCCGGGAATGTTCCTGCTTGTGAGCGAGTATCTGGGATATGAAGGGATAAATATAAGGGGACTCTCGGTGGCTGATATCTCCGACATTAGTACTGTGAGATTCGTGGTAGATTCTCCAGAAAAGGCCTCTAATGTCTTGAGAAGCCATGGTTATTCCGTGAGAGAAACCGATGTAATAGCGGTGGAGGTGCCGGATCATCCTGGTGGCATACAAGCTGTACTTAAGCCCCTGAGTGCGGCTAACATCAATGTCCTCTATCTTTATCCCTACTTGGGCAGGGGAGAAAGCGAGCAACCGATAATTATTGTAGGCGTGGACAAAACTGAAGAGGCGATAGAGGTTTTGAAAAGGAACTGGGTGCGCACATTTGGAAAAGAGATTTACTCTCTTTGATGATGCCCCTCTGGCTAATATCAGCACGGCTTTGATCGAGTAAAAGGTACGCAACAATCAGCCATTTTGTTAAGCGAAGAAAAACTAGGAGGCATGAAACATCCCCCAACTTGAATGTTTTCAAAATCCTCTGTTTTTCCGACAAACTGTAGAAGTTGGGTTTGAGCAACAGACTCTATGACTAGACAATAACCTAGCGCTTTTTAGCTAATATTAATGCCAATTTCCCCTCCGCAGAGTTAACTCGGGGAGTAAAACATACTCCTGTGAATATCTTCACCCTCTTAAAATTGGCTGAATCTTTCCCATCGCTGATTCTAGATCATTGCCCTAGTTGTTTACTAAGCATATTTAGGGTGATATAATCACCCAAAGAATGCAAAAAGGAGGTTTAGTAGAATGGCTTTAATTTATGAGAAGAAAGGGAAGATAGCCTATATCACTATTAATCGCCCAGAGGCAATGAATGCCTTCGACACTGAGACTTTCAAAGAAATGAGCGCTGCTTTAATAGATTTTCGTGACGATGATGATTTGGGTGTTAGCATCATTACCGGAGCTGGGGATAAGGCATTCGCCGCTGGAGCTGACATCAAAACAATTATCCCCTGGTTAGCCGAGCATCCGCTTTATTGGGAAAAGGTGCCCACGATTATGCGAGGACTTGAGCTATATAAGCCAGTTATAGCTGCTGTCAACGGATTAGCATTGGGTGGTGGGCTAGAAGTAGTTTTAGCTTGTGATATCAGGATTGCCGCGGAAAATGCTGTTTTTGGTGTTCCTGAAGTAACATTGGGATTGATACCTGGCTGGGGAGGAACTCAAAGATTGCCTCGTTACATTCCCCGGGCTATAGCAGCCAAGATGTTGTTTACTGGTAAACCTATAAACGCTCAGGAAGCTTACCGAGTAGGTTTAGTAAACAAGGTTGTGCCTCTTGCTGAGCTTATGACTGCAGCCGAAGAGGTAGCCAATGATATTTTAAAAGTAGGGCCGCTGGCGGTGCGGGCAGCCAAACAGGCTATGCTCAGAGGAACAAGCATGACCTTGGAAGAAGGGCTGAGAGTAGAAGATGACTTGACATTTCCGTTACTTGCCTCTGAAGATCTGGTTGAAGGAAGAAAAGCCTTTATAGAGAAAAGGAGGCCAGAATTTAAAGGGAAATGAATTAAAAGCACTCATTGCAGCTAATCAAAGAAGCGCCTTTCGCAAAAACAACTTCAAGATGCTGAAGAAGTTGTTCAAGCAAGTAGTGCAAATTTGCCAGAAGTTGGGGATGATAAACCTGGGACTGGTAGCTATAGACGGTACAAAGGTAAAGGCGGCAACCAAGTGATTATGAGGCGAAGACCAAGGATTCTCTGAGGGAAGAACTCAAAGCTGTGGAAGCAGATATTGTGAGAGGTATATGGCCGAGGGCTAGCCATTGATAAGGCTGAAGATGTTATCTATGGTGAAAATAGAATGGGGCAAGAATTACCCCCGGCTTTCTACATTTTCAGGGAAATTAGATGCGTTTTCCCGAAATCAGGGCGCTACATCTTCTCTTCGAGGACTGAGGGAATCCTTTCCTTCAGCTTCTCTATTATATAATGTGTGCAGCGCCTCGTGACTTCTAAAATGTCGTAGATTTTCCTGGCATGTTTGGACATCCTCGAAGGAATCCCATAGCGAATCTTCTTGCTTTTGTCGTAAAGAATGCTCGTAACCGTTCACCCAATGTCATTCTGAGGAGCGAAGCGACGAAGAATCTCGGAGACCCTTCGCTCCGCTCAGGGTGACATATATAGAGTAGGGGCGTATTGCAATACGCCCCTACTCATCGTCATCGTAGGCAACCCCGATATGACGCGCGATCTTTTGCGAGATGGCGCTGCCCTTTCTCACGGACTGAACTATTTGGGCTGATTCACGAGAGTTATTGGGGGTTTGCTTAACTACGAACGAACATGACATAGGAGCATAGCATAGGAGCACATGAGTAGAAAGCCCTTATTTCTGACTAGGCGCTACAGCTGTATTGGATGATGCCCGAGATAGACGGCGTTGAGCTCTGCCAACAGATACGAGAATTGGAGTCCTCCGAGAATAAGAGTTACTGCTACATAATCATGGTCACTGCCAAGACTGAGCCTGAAGACCTTACGAAAGCTATGGAAGTCGGCGCCGATGATTTTGT
>CAZEQL010000018.1:0-20533 GCA_964514415.1 uncultured Dehalococcoidales bacterium | reverse complement strand
TTCATCGAATCGCCCGCCACCTTTTCGCCCTCGCCCATCATTCACCCAGTAACCTTAACTAGAGATTTTATTGCACTACAGCTTGACGCACACTACCAGACACAATAAACTTATGCTGCAGGTCTTGAATAGGAGAGAACTAGCTATTGTAGGACTGGAATGAGTTGCTTCCTCTCAAACAAGTGTCCGGGAACTGCCCACGCTAGCCCACCATTAATTTAGCTTCATCTTGCAGCTTTGCTTCCCTCAGTTAGTTTGCTCTTTAGTGTTTTGGCAAATTCACGGGCATTTTCTAGATCTTTTTCATTAGGTCTTCCTCTGTTTAGTGCTCCAAGTTGTCCCTTGCAGCCCCATTTACCAATCACCTCAACATCCTTCTCTTTTAGCAGAGATTCCAGCGTGTTGAGAAATCCCGCTAGAAACCCGTAAGTTCCAAACACTGCCCCTTTCTTTCCCTTAAGTTTTCCCAGACTCTTGAGAAAGCTGGTCATTCCCCCTTCCGGTCTAGCAGCGTGGACTCCGGTTCCAACACAGATCAAGTCACAATCACGGAAATCGATTTCCTCACTCACAGACTTTGCCTTCGCTTCCAAAACCTCAGCAATTGCTTCAGCAACCTTTCTGGTATTCCCCGTCTTAGAACAATAAATTACTTCAACCTTCATTTTAACCTCCTCCTCGCCATGGTGCTACGTTCTATAACATCAAAGCTTTTCCTGATTTCTATTATATCCCTTGTTTGAGCCCTTATCTATCGTCCCTTTAATCCCATTGTTGGAGACGGGCAATAGTACGCTTTTGGGAAATAAGTAGGGTAAGGTAAAGAGATTAAAATTTATAGAAAGCCCTACCGTTTGGTATATTGTGGTGCTTTACGAGCTCGCTTAAGTCCGTATTTTTTACGCTCTTTAATTCTAGCATCTCGAGTGAGCAAGCCTCCTTTGCGTAATGCAGGCTTAAAAAGTTCGTTCTCTTTTACCAAGGCTCGAGCAATGCCATGGCGAATAGCTCCTGCTTGACCACTTACACCCCCACCCCCCACTTTTATCGTACCATGGAACTTGCCCATAGTATTGGTAAGCAGGAAAGGACTTTCAATCGCGCAGCAATGCTCAAGTTGAGAGAAAACTTCCTTATAAGGCTTATTATTAACAATTATCTCACCATCACCAGGAAAAAGCCTGACTTGAGCGATAGCACATTTGCGCTTACCCGTCCCCCAAACGTAACTTTCCTTGTTCATGAACTATCATCACTCCTTTCTACAACCAAGTCCTGGTGTGGATGTTCACTCCCTGGGTAGACCCTGAGTTTCCTAAACATAGCCCTACCTAAACGATTGTGGGGCAACATTCCTTTAACCGCAAGCTCAATTACACGAGTAGGATGTTTGCTAAATACTTCTTTATAGCTTGGGCTTTTTAAACCGCCAGGATATCCCGAATGCCTGTAATAAATCTTCTTCTCAGTCTTCTTACCAGACACTCTTACTTTAGTGGCGTTTATCACTACGACATAATCGCCAGTATCGATGTGAGGAGCATAAATTGGCTTATGCTTGCCTATAAGCAAAATGGCTACCCTGGATGCCAGTCTTCCCAAGGTTTTGTCCGTAGCATCAACTACATGCCATTCCCGCTTGATATCTTTAATCTTAGGACTATAAGTTTTCATCTCTAGATTTTTCTCCATGCTCAGAATAACAAGCGAAGGGTTTAGGATAATTGACTTTCGTAAGACATAAGCCATGCGCTGGAACCATAGGACCAGCCAAACCTAGACTCTTCGCCTCCATAATATCACAGAACTCCTTGACACCTATTTTACCTAGACCTAGCCTAATCAAAACCCCTACAGTATTACGTACTTGGTGAGGCAAGAAGGAGTTGGCCACAATACGGAAAACAACAAATACTCCTTTTTTATCAACCCTCGCTTCATAAACGTTGCGCCATGTGCTCTTTGTGCCATTTAAAGAACTAGAGAAGGACGCAAAATCATGCTCTCCCCGAATAAATTGGCATGCTTCGTTCATCGTTTCTATATCTAGCATTTTGGGCACAAATAAAGCATACTTCTGACTAAACGGTGATCGAGTATCACTATTTAAAATATAATAACGATACTCCCGGCTCAGAGCATCTTGCCGAACATTAAAATCGTCTTTAACTTTATAAGCCTCTTTAACTACGGTATCTCTAGGTAAATAGTAATTTAATGCTCTGACTACTGTCGTAGAAGACAATGTAGGCTTTGCCCAAAAACTCACTACTTGCCCTTTAGCATGCACGCCAGCATCAGTTCTGCTAGCTGCCTTGACACGGCTGCTCTGTCCACAAAATCTCCTCATAGCTTGCTCCAGTTCATCTTGAACAGTAGGCAAGTTAACTTGCCATTGAAAACCATGATATCGCGTGCCATCATATTCTGTAAGTAAAACAAACTTGGCAAAATCCATTACTTAACTAGCTCTATTTGAACTATAGAAGCATTATCGCCAGGACGGGGTCCTAGTTTCACCAATCTCGTATATCCCCCTTGTCGCTCAGCGTATCCCGGAGCAATCACATTAAAAAGCTTCTCAACCACTTTTTTATCGGTAATAAAAGCCAAAGCTCGCCGCCTTGAAGCAAGACTGCCATCTTTGCCTAGAGTGATCATTCTTTCAGCCAAACTGCGAACCTCTTTGGCCTTAGGCTCAGTAGTCTTTATCTTCTCATGAGTCAAAAGAGCAGTTACTTGACTCCGGTATAACGCCCAGCGATGGCTTGTTCGCCTACCTAATTTCCGTCCATCCATTCGATGTCTCATTTTTTCTTCTTAGAAACAATAGGAAAACCTAATTTTGCAATTAGATCCTCCACCTCAGCTCGAGACTTTGCCCCCAGACTAGGTAACTGCGGCAATCCTTCCCTACTCTTCTCGAATAACTGTCCCAGAGTGAAAATACCCCCCCTTTTCAAACTATTATAAGCGCGAGTTGATAACTTTAATTCTTCTAGAGGGGTGTTATATTGGTCAGGCGGAATGAGTAAACTGCTACCCAGCCCTATTGCTTCCTCTGCCATTGGAACCTCAATGTCCCTAAAAGGCGAAATTTGACTAGTTAAGATGGTAGCACTTTGGCTAAGTGCCTCCCAAGGAGAAATAATGCCTCCATTAATCCAGATTTCCAGGATGAGCCTTTCAAGACTTCCCTCCTGCCCAGGCTTGACAGGCTCTACTGAAAAATTGACTTTCCGCACTGGACTAAAGACAGCATCTACCGGCAGCGCCCCCACAGGCAAGCCATCAATGGATTTAGCAGGCACATAGCCCTTTCCCAACTCCACATTAAACTCAACATAAAGCTTAGCCTCTGGAGCATCCAAGGTAGCTAAGTAAAGCTCAGGATTAGCAATTCGAAAATCTACCGATTGTTTAATATCAGCAGCAGAGACCTTTCCCTTCCCTTCTGCTTCTAAGATCAGCTTTCCCGACTGATGAGAAAGAGAGCAAAGTCCTAGCTCCTTAACATTCAGTAAGAATTCTATGACATCCTCTTTAACATAAGGAATTGGGGCGAATTCATGCTGAATCCCTTCAATTTTGACCCATGTTACCGCAGCACCGGGCAGGGAACTAAGAAGTACACGCCTCAAGGCATTGCCCAAAGTAACCCCGAAACCTGCCTCTAAAGGCTCAGCGAGGAAATACCCATAATTACCAGCACTTTCAACACATTTTACATTGGCTGTGGACAACCCAAGCATATATCACCTCGAGTAATACTCAACAATAGCCTTCCCGTTAAACTTAGTATCAATATCATCCTTACCAGGCAAATTTAAAACGCTGCCCCTCATTTTTTCCTCGTCCAAGCTTAGCCAACTAGGAATAATCTTCCCTTTAATTTCCTCAGCTACTCGTTTATAATGCTCAGTTTTAATGCTGCTTTCCTGCCACTCGAGGACATCTCCAGATTTTACCAGATAAGAAGGGATATCTACTCTATGCCCATTAACTAGGATATGCCCATGCCGAACTATTTGCCTAGCTTGGGCACGTGAATCAGCAAAACCTAAACGATACACCACATTATCCAACCGCCTTTCTAACAACTCAAGGAGATTCTCTCCAGTAACACCGGGAGTTATAACTGCCTCAGCAAAAAATCTACGAAATTGCCGCTCCAGAACACCATAACTAAAGCGAACCTTTTGTTTTTCCCGTAACTGAACTCCACGATCAGAAATCTTGCGCCTCCGCTGAGTCAGAGAACGCCCTCTCTGATGAGTACTCCTTGCCTCTAAAGGACATTTAGGAGTGGAGCACTTCTCGCCTTTAAGCATTAACTTCTCACCAAGATACCGACAGCGGTGGCAGACAGGTCCAGTGTAACGTGCCATCTTTATACCCTTCTCCTTCCTCGCGGACGACAACCATCGTGGGGAATAGGAGTTACATCTCGGATGCTAGTAACGGTAAGCCCCGCAGCCTGTAAAGCGCGAATAGCCGCTTCACGCCCACTACCAGGACCTTTGACATAAACTTCGACCCGACGTAGACCATCATTAATCGCTTGCCGCGATGCCTCTCGAGCAGCTAGCTGAGCAGCATAAGGGGTGCCTTTCCTAGAGCCCTTAAATCCTGCAGTGCCCGAACTTCCCCAAGCAATAACATCACCCTGCATATCAGTAATGGTAACAATAGTATTATTAAACGTAGATTGAATACAAGCTCTGCCTTCGCTAACCCCTTTACGAGTTCTCTTACCTTTTCTAACTTGTCTCTTCTTCGGCATTTACTACACACAACCTCCTTATTTCTTAGCTACTCCACGCCTTTGACCTCTACCAGCTACTGTCTTCCTTGCACCTCTTCTAGTACGAGCATTAGTACGTGTCCTTTGTCCATGGACTGGCAAATTCATGCGCTGTCTCACGCCTCGGTAGCAACTGATTTCAATAAGCCGCTTTATATTAGACTGAACTTCTCTCCTCAGGTCACCTTCTACCTTATAATCTTTATCAACAACACCCCGAAGCTGGCCAACCTGTTCTTCAGTAAGATTCTTAACCCTGATGCCGGGCTCAATCGCTGTGGCAGCCAAAATTTGATTGCTTGACGTAGCACCAATGCCATAAATGTTTTGCAAGGCTACCCAGATTGGCTTATCTTTGGGAAGATCCACTCCTGCGATACGTGCCATTACCTATTATCCTTGTCTCTGCTTATGTCTTGGATTCTCACAAATAACCCTAACCACACCTTCCCGCCTGACAATCTTGCATTTTTTACAGCGCCGCTTAACTGAAGCTTTTACCTTCATTTTTCAATCGTTATGCAAACAAACCTCGTTATGATAAACTTTTTTAGCTAACCTGTCAAAGATAAATTTTACTTAAGCCGATAAGTAATCCTACCTCGACCCAAATCATAAGGAGAAAGCTCTACTAAGACCCTGTCCCCGGGTAGAATCTTAATATAATGCTTCCTCATTTTGCCTGAAATATGAGCCAGCACTACATGGTCATTAGCTAACTCAACACGAAACATAGTATTGGGCAGGCATACAACCACTTTACCCTCAACCTCTATCCTTTCTTTCTTAGCCATACTTGTGTTTAATATCTAGGCAAGTATCTCAGCGGCACCATCAGTAATAGCAATGGTATGTTCAAAGTGTGCTGAAAGGCTTCCGTCGGCTGTAAGCACCGTCCATTGGTTGGGAGCCAATTTAGTATGCCAATCCCCGATATTAACCATGGGTTCAATAGCCAAAGTCATACCTTTGCGAAGTAAGACACCTTTTCTAAAAATGAAATTGGGTATCTGGGGCTCTTCATGCAAATCCCTGCCTACTCCATGCCCTGTATATTCTCTAACTATGGAAAACCCTTTTGATTCAACACTTTTTTGGATGGCAGCCGAAATGTCTCCAACATGTGCCCCATCTCTAGCTTGAGCAATACCAGCTTTCAAACTATCTTCCGTGATTGCTACGAGTTCCTTAGCCTCTCGGCTTATCTCTCCCACACCAACAGTTATAGCTGCATCTGTATGGAAACCATTAAATTTTACCCCAGCGTCTAAAGAAACGATATCTCCTTGCTGCAATACGCGGTCACCGGGAATACCATGAACTATCTCATCATTTACAGAGACACATACATTCGCCGGGAACCCTTGATAGTTTTTGAAGGACGGCGTAGCACCTCTTATCTCCACTTCATGAGCAGCTATGCTATCTAGTTGGCGAGTTTTGATCCCGGGTTTTATTTCCATTCTTAACTTATCCAGGATGGCCATCAAAATCTTGCCACACTGCCGCATAATGGCTATTTCCTCAGGAGATTTAATAATTACCATTTATTTTCCCGTTTTGAGCACAGAGATTATTTCCTTGGCTACCTTCTCTATTCCTAGATTGCCATTAACTTCGATAAGTTTGTTCTGCTTCCTATAATAATCAAGAATAGGAACGGTCTGGTCATAGAAAACCTTCAATCGCTCCTTCACCGTTTCCTCCTTGTCATCAGGACGCTGATACAATCCACCGCCACATTTATCGCATTTCCCTGGCACTTTAGGTGGTAAAGTTACCGCATGATAAGGAGTTTGGCAATCTCGGCAAATCCACCTCCCACTGAGACGTTTTATGAGCTCTTCAGGAGGTACATTGATGTATATTGCCTTATCTATATCTTTCCCCTGGTCAGCAAAAGCTCTATCTAAAGCTTCAGCTTGCTCCAAAGTTCGAGGAAACCCATCAAACAGGCAACCCGAGGTGCAATCAGGCTGGCCAATCCTTTCCAGTATCATTTTTATAGTTATTCCGTCAGGAACTAACTTCCCCCCCTCCATATAGCTTTTAGCCAGGAGGCCTAACTCGGTCTTCTCCCCCAATGCCTGACGGAACAGGTCACCAGAGGCTATATGAGGCAAACCCATCTCCTCAGACACAATATCTGTTTGAGTTCCCTTTCCTGCTCCTGGAGCACCTAGCATAACAACATACATTATTTCCCCCTCTTATTTTAAGAATCCTTCATAGCGGCGCATGGTTAACTGTGACTCTAATTGCTTCATAGTGTCCAAGGCAACACCAACAGCTATAAGTAAGGCAGTGCTGGAGAGTGTCAACGCAGTGACATTGGTAACTTCCCGGGCAATAAAAGGCATAATTGCTACCATAGCCAAGAAGAGAGCACCACCGAAGGTAAGGCGCTTTGTAACTTTATTCAAATAGTCAGATGTTGTCTTCCCAGGTCGAATTCCAGGAATAAAGCCGCCTTGCTGCTGCAAGGTTTGAGGCAAGTTCATTTGTTCAAATATAATCATAGTATAAAAGTAAGTGAACCCGATTACTAAAGCGAAGTACAATCCCCAATAGATTAGGCCTTGGGGGAGAGAAGCATCCATCCTGAAAAGATTGTAAATCATGTTCCAGAAATTTGGATCCTGGCCCACAGGAGCCATAAACCAGGTTGCTATTGTCGCTGGGAATTGCATTAGCGCGATAGCAAAAATAAGAGGTATCATTCCAGCAGTGTTCACCCGTAGTGGAATGTAAGTCGAGCCTGATTGCCGATACATACGGCCGCTACGGAAAGTACTGCGGGCATACTGCACAGGAATGCGGCGGTGGGCTTCAATAAATATAACTATAAGCACTAAAGTAGCTAGACTAAGTATAATGAAGGTAATTAATCCAAGAGGGTCCCCTCCAGCTATAAAGCTCCGCCCCACCATAGCTGGTAGACCGGCTACAATGCCCGCAAAAATTATAATTGAAATCCCATTCCCCACCCCCCGCTCAGTAATCAATTCACCTAACCAGACAAGAAATACGGTGGCAGCAACCATCGATAGCACTGTAGCAACGACAATCAGTGGTTCAAGGTACCCAACAATAACACCCTGGCTTCGTAACAGAGTCAGCATAGCATAGCCTTGAAGAGCTGCGAAAGGCACAGTTAACAAATAAGTAATCCGGCTGATCTTATGATGACCTGCTTCTCCTTGCTGGGATAAAGCCTGGAGTTTGGGAATAACTGGAACCAGTAACTGCATAATTATAGATGAGGTAATATAAGGGTAAACACCCATGGCAGCCACGCTAAACCTTTGCATAGCGCCGCCGCTAAAGAGATCAAGCATACCAAAAAGCTGATTTTGTTCAAACATAACTCTAAGCTTTTCTAAAACTTCAGGGGTTACCACAGGTGAAGGGACATGAGCTATGAAACGAAAAACCACCAAGATACCTAGAGTAAAAAGGAGCTTTCGCCTCAAATCTGGCAATGTAAATATGTCTATCATTGCCTGGATGAGGCGCGGCTGAGATCCTCTACGCTGCATTCTAAGTTTTTTCTACCCTGCCTCCGGCAGCAACAATCTTTCCCTCCGCAGCAGCAGAGAATTTGTCCGCCTTGACTGACAATGGATGCTGGATATCACCAGCACCAAGAATTTTAATTGGCTGTTTGAACGACTTAATTAGCCCTGCTTTGAGCAACTCCTTGGGAGTTACCTCAGCCCCCGAAGAAAAAATATCGAGCTTACCTATATTGACAATGCTATATTCAGTTCTAAAAATGTTAGTGAATCCCCTTTTCCCCGGCAAACGCTTTATAAGGGGCAACTGACCACCTTCGAACCCAAGACGCACACCACCTCCAGAACGAGACTTTTGCCCTTTGCAACCTCGTCCAGAATAGGTGCCCCGTCCACTACCATCTCCTCGGCCTGCGCGCTTTCTTTTATGCCTGGCACCTAGAGGAGGCCTTAATTCATTCTGCTTCATTCTGTTTACCTTCTGAAACTTCAGTTTCAGCTTCAGCTTCAGCTTCAGCTTCAGTTTCAATCATAGCTTCTTTAGGCTTCTTCAAGTTAGCCAAAGCAATCATCGTTGCCTTAATCACATTAATCTTATTTGAGCTACCCAATGACTTGCTAAGGATATCCTCTATACCTGCCAATTCAAGCATCGCTCTAACAGTATTGCTGGCAATCACACTTGTTCCTGGTGCCGCGGGCTTTAGCAAAATCTTAGATGCCCCAAACTTGGCAAGAATTTCATGAGGAATAGTGCCATTCACAACAGGCACCTCGATCAATCCTTTCCTCGCCACAGCACCCGCTTTGCGAATTGCCTCAGGAACCTCTGCCGCTTTAGCCACACCAAATCCTGCATGCCCCTTGCCATCACCAATTACCACCAAAGCTCTGAAACGAAGGTGCCTGCCTCCTTTAACCACCTTAGTCACACGGTCAATACTTAATAATTTCTCCTCAAGTGTTAGCTCTGAGGCATCAATCTTAGCTTTCTTACCTCTTATCTTAGTGACTGCCTTCATGAAACAGCCCTCCCATCCCCCACCAGATAAGGGGCAGATGTGGATAGGACTTCCCTTTCTCTACTATCCTTCGTTAGATAAGGAGGTGCACTGAACAGGCATTCCCTTTCCTTATTTAGGTCGCTTCGCTTCGCGCGTAATGACATTACAAAATGCATCATCTTAAAACAAAAAACCGGCTTGCCTGGTAGCCTCAGCTAGAGCCCTAACCCTACCATGATACTTATACCCCCCACGGTCAAAAACCACATACTTGATCCCTTTACTCAGTGCCTTCTCAGCAAGCAGAGTTCCTACCGCTTCAGCCCTCTTTGTTTTCACCATTTCATGGGTCTTACTTCTTATTTGGGGGTCAAGATCACTCACCGAAACTAAAGTTTGACCTTTAGAATCATCAATAATCTGAGCATAGACGTAGTTCAAACTTCGAAAGACACACAATCGGGGCCGCAATGTTGTACCAAACACTTTATTCCTCACCCGTCTATGTCGTATTTTCCGAATTATCTTTAAACTTGCCTTAGCCATTTGCACTCACTATTTCTTAGCTAACGCCCTACCTGCTTTGCCAGGCTTAAGATGAAGTTTTTCTTCAGCATATTTAATGCCCTTTCCCTTATAGGGGTCAGCGGGACGTATAGCCCGAATTCTAGCAGCCGTTTCCCCAACAACTTCTTTATCAACCCCAGTAACACGAATGCGATTTGTCCCCTCAACAGCTATATCAACACCGGGAAGGGGGAGAACCTCCACAACATTAGCATATCCAACCTGGAGTGACAATTTGTCACCGGCTTTCTGCGCTCTATAGCCTACACCATTTATTTCCAGGACCCTTTCAAAACCTTTGCTCACCCCTTCAACCATATTCGCCAAAAGACTGCGAGTAAGTCCGTGCAGAGCGCGATGGATCCTATTATCACTAGGCCGTGTCACAACCAACTTCCCATCCTTCGAAACAATAGAAATGTCAGGGTGAAAACGACGGCAAAGTTCCCCTTTACCTCCTTTTACCACTACCTCACTTCCTTCAATTTTTACCTCAACACCCTGAGGTATAAGAATGGGAAGTAAACCAATACGAGACATAATCCACTACTCCTAAATTAAATTCACCATATATAGCACAGAAGTTCCCCACCAAGGTGGTGTCGCCATGCTCCCTGTCCAGTTATAATGCCCTTTGGTGTAGATAAAATGGCAATACCCAAACCTCCATAAACACGAGGAATTTCACGCCGTCCCACATAAACCCTTAGACCCGGCTTGCTCACTCTCTCTAAGCCTAAGAGTGCCGATTGGCTATCTACATACTTGAGCTGAATTTTTATCATCGGCTGGAATTTACCCTTAAGCGCTTCATAATGCTCAATAAACCCTTCTTCTCTAAGTATCTTAGTGATAGCAAGTTTTATTCGAGAGGAAGGCACAAGCACATCATCATGGTTTGCCATGATAGCATTGCGTATCCGCGTCAACATATCAGCAATTGGGTCATTAACTGCCATTTTTCACCAACTCGACTTTCTTACCCCAGGAATTACGCCAGTTACGGCAAGTTCCCGAAAGCAAATACGACATAATCCAAATTTGCGCATATACGCACGCTGCCTGCCACACAACTGACAACGATTGTGTTGCTGGACTTTATATTTTGGTGCGCGCTTTGATTTCACTATCTTGGACGTCTTCGCCATTTCAATCTCTCCTAAAAGGCATGCCTAGGAGTTTCAGCAAGCTCCCAGCTTCTGCATCATTTTTGGCAGTAGTAACTATAGTCACCTGGAATCCACGAATTTTATCTACTTTATCATAATCAATCTCAGGGAAAACTATCTGCTCTTTTATGCCCAGACTATAATTCCCTCGACCATCGAAGGAATCCCCAGACGCACCGCGGAAGTCACGAAGGCGCGGCAGAACAACATTAACTAATTTATCAAAAAAATCGTACATGCGTTTACGTCTCAACGTCACCATCATCCCAATAGGCATACCAGTTCTCACCTTAAAAGAGGCGACGGATTTCTTGGCCCGTGTAACTACGGGGTGTTGTCCAGAGATCGTAGTTAAATCTCTTTCTGCTGCTTCAAGAGCTTTAGGATTTTGTATTGCTTCGCCTAAGCCAATGCTCAGCACAATCTTTTCCAGTTTAGGTAATTGCATTATATTGTCATAGCCCAACTTAGCTTTAAGCTGAGGTACCACTTCTGTTAAATATTTCTCTCTCATACAAGATGTCATAATCAAACCCACCTAGTCAATTACTTCCTGACAGGAGCGACAAATCCGCACCTTCTTACCATCATCAAGAAAGCGAAACCCAACTCGTGTGGGTTTACCACATTTGTTACACAGCAACATTACGTTAGATACGTGGATCGGAGCTTCAAGCTCTATTATACCAGCTTGTCGGGTTGCTCTGCGAGCTCGGGAATGACGTTTAATCATATTAAGCCCTTCTATTATCACTTTATCTTCTCCAGGGAAGGCACGCCGTACTTTGCCTTTTTTCCCTTCATCCTTGCCAGCAATGATTATGACAGCGTCATTTTTTCTAATTTTCATCTCATATAACCTCTGGAGCTAATGATATTATCTTAGCAAACTTCTTGTTTCTAAGCTCCCGAGCTACCGGACCAAAAATGCGGCTGCCTTTAGGATTATTTCTTTCTCCAAGAAGGACGGCGGCATTTTCATCAAATCTAATATAGGTGCCATCAAGGCGGCGATAAGGTTTAGCTACACGTACAACCACAGCTCGTAATACTTCACCCTTCTTTACCATCCCACGCGGTATAGCCTGTTTTATCGTGACTACAATAATATCACCCACATGCGCATACCGTCTTCGCGTCCCACCAAGTATATTAATGCACATAATCTGCCTGGCCCCTGTGTTATCAGCTACCTTGAGCCTGGTATAAACCTGAATCATCCTTTTACACCCTAAAACCTTTAGAATCTAGGATTTCGAATTTAGAATTTCTAATACTCGCCATCGCTTCTCCTTGGATAAAGGACGGGTCTCCACAATTTTTACCTCATCCCCAATTTTACAGGTATTATTCTCTTCGTGAGCCTTGTATTTTTTTATGCGCGTAATAGCTTTTTTATAGAGCGGATGGACTTTCCTTGTTTTTACAGCTACCACCACGGTTTTGTCCATTTTATCATTCACCACCTGTCCAATTCTGACTTTCCGTTTCCCCATATGACTCATTTTATACCAAGCTCCCTTTCCCTTAAGATAGTCTTCATTCTGCTAATCTTTCTCTTCACCTTAGGAATCTCACGATGATTCTCCAATTGCCGAGTTGCCAAGCGGAAGCGAAGATTAAAAAGCTCTTCATGAGCTTCCTCCAACTTTGTTGATAACTCCTCACTAGTAAGAGCGCGAATTTCATTAGCCTTCATCCTTCTGTCCTTCCTTCGTGGCAAAACTAATAGCTATGGGGAGTTTGTAAGAGGCAAGATGCACCGCCTCCCGCGCTACATCTTCCTTTATACCACCTAATTCGAACATAATTCTGCCTCTCTTAACCACAGCCACCCAATGGTCAGGGGCACCTTTACCACCACCCATCCTTGTCTCCGCAGGTTTCTTAGTCACAGCTTTATCGGGGAAAATGCATGTCCATAGCTTACCACCACGCCGCAAATAGCGTACAAATACACGACGGGTTGCTTCAATTTGTCTTGCTGTTATCCAAGCAGACCCCTCTGCCCTCAAGCCGAAATCACCAAAGGCAATAGTATTCCCCTTGTGAGCTTCGCCTTTTAGTCGTCCTCTATGAACTTTACGATGTTTCACCCGCTTCGGTTGTAACACTTTTCTCCTTTGCTTCAGGAAGAATATCACCTTTATAAATCCACACTTTGACTCCAATACACCCCATCATAGTGTGAGCTTCAGTAAAACCATAATCGATATCAGCACGTAACTTATGCAATGACATTTGGCCTTGGTGAAAAGTTTCTGAGCGAGCAATTTCACGTCCACCAAGTCTTCCGCTACATGTTATTTTTACTCCCTTGGCACCACTCTGTAAGGTTCGAAAACCTGCCTGCTTCATGGCTCGACGGAAAGGTATCCTATCTTCAATCCGTCCAGCTATGCTCTGAGCTACCAAATAAGCTTCAAGCTCAGGCCTTCCAATTTCTCTAATGGTCAATCTGATTTTCTCTCTACTGATCTTCTCCAACTCCGATTTCAAAGCTTCTACATTCTGTCCTCCTCGCCCAATCAAAATACCAGGGCGAGCTGAATAAAGGGTTAAGCACACCTCATCTCCTGGCCGTTCAATTTCCACCCGAGCAATGCTTCCCCCAGAACACTTTTGTTTAATAGCTCGGCGTAACTTCAAATCACTTAGCAAGAACCGAGCATAATTTTTCTCAGCGTACCATTTGGCTTGCCAATCCCGGTTAATGCCTAACCTAAAACCATAGGGATGAACTTTTTGTCCCAAAACTATTCCCCCTCCTCAGTAACAAAAACTGTTATGTGACTAGATCTCTTTAAGATAGGGCTCATACGTCCTCTAGCCTGTGGGCGAAACCTTTTTAAGGTATGCCCCTGGTCAGCAAAGATTTCAGCGATTTTAAGATCAGCAGGTGACATTTGAAAATTGTTCTCAGCATTGGCAGATGCTGACTTAATTACCTTAGCTACAGCTTTAGCCGTTGGAGTAGGCAGAAAGTTAAGAATGGTTAAAGATTCATCAACTTTTTTACCCCTAACCATATCTATTACCAAACGAACTTTCTGGGGCGATATGCCAACATCCTTAGCTATAGCTCTTACCTTCATCGTGTCTTACCTCTTTGCCTGTACGGTTACTTTAGCCTTAGTAACATGCCCTCTAAATGTCCGAGTAGGAGCAAATTCTGCTAACTTATGCCCCACCATGTTCTCAGTGATAAAAATGGGTACATGCTTCCTCCCATTATGCACCGCAATGGTATGACCTATCATTTGAGGCATAATAGTAGAGGCACGAGACCAAGTCTTTATCACTGTCTTCTCCCCCGAACTGTTAATCGCTTCTATCCTCTTAAGCAACTTAGCATCGCAAAAGGGACCTTTCTTAAGTGATCGTGACATTCTACTTCCTCCGCCTGACTATCATTTTGTCTGATGTTTTATTATGGCGCCGTGTTTTATGACCCAAAGCTGGTTTCCCCCAGGGTGTTTTTGGAGGCATTCCTCGTGGAGCTCTCCCCTCACCACCCCCATGAGGATGGTCACGAGGAGTCATGGCAGATCCTCTAACTGAAGGGCGGAAGCCTAACCATCTTTTACACCCGGCCTTGCCCAATATTATGTTCTCGTGGTCAACGTTGCCTATCTGGCCAACAGTAGCCCAACATTTACTATGCAGTTTGCGCAATTCACCTGAAGGGAGTTTAAGCAACACATGCTTACCTTCCTTACCCATAATCTGAGCAGCAACCCCAGCACTATGAACAAGTTGTCCACCCCTGCCAGGCTCAAGCTCAACGTTATGTACCAAGGTTCCTACAGGGATAGAACTCAGCGGCAAGGCATTCCCAGATTCTATCCCAATATCATCACCTGCACTTATAGTATCACCCACACTAAGACCCAAAGGAGCAAGAATATAGCGCTTTTCTCCATCGACATAATGAAGTAAAGCAATCCGAGCTGAACGGTTAGGATCGTATTCAATAGAGGCCACCCTTCCCGGGACGCCAATCTTATCTCTCGTGAAATCGATAATGCGCAGCTTACGCTTGCTTCCACCACCCCGGTGGCGCACGGTTATCACGCCTCGGTTATTACGTCCTCCCCTCTTTTTCAGTGATACAAGCAGTGACCTCTCGGGAGCCACTTTGGTTAATTCCTCAAAGGTGGCACCAGTCCTGTATCTCCTGCCCGGAGAAGTGGGCTTATAAGTCTTTAACGCCACAAATCAACTCCAATCTTCATTAGGGATGTCTCCGCTGCCAACGGGTCTTCTTAAGAAGTTTCTTATGTTGGTGCTTGGACATTTTTTTCTTTCTCCACTTAATAACTGAACCCAATACTCACCCCTAATACAATAAATTAAACACCCTCAAAAAAAGCGATCTTGTATCCCGTCTCCAAACTAACTATTGCCTTCTTCCAAGATGGGCTCGTTACCTCCCGTCTGCCCATTCTTCTCGTTTTTCCCGGAACGGTCATTATGTTAACTTTGACTACCTTCACCTTAAAAGCTTGCTCCACTGCTTTTTTAATTCCGGGCTTGGTGGCCTCATTACCCACCTCAAAGACATATTTGTTCCCTTCCTGAAGGGAAGTACTCTTCTCTGTAATTAAAGGACGTCGTAACACCTCATGAAGATGCATGCTCAACTGCCTTTTGCCCCCAAATTTGCTCTATATCGCGTAGCGCAGGTACCGTAGCTACTAACGTTTTGTAAGAAAGTAAATCCAGTATATTAACCAGAGATGAAGGTAGAACCTTGACATTGGTTAAGTTACCTGCCGATTTAACCACATTGGGCATAAAGTGAGTAGTGAGGATTAAGACAGAAGAGTCGATACCAAGCACCGATAAGACGCTGATCATACTTTTTGTTTTTGTCTCTCTAAAATCAACTTCCTCTATTAATTTCATATCCCCTTCTCTAACCTTAGTGGAAAGAACACATTTCAAAGCTAAACGCCTCATTTTTTTAGGCATCGCTTGACGATAAGAGCGTGGCTTAGGTCCAAAAACTACACCACCTCCCCTGAGAAGAGGAGATTTTATATCTCCCCTTCGTGCCCTACCAGTATGCTTCTGCGCGTAGAGCTTCCCTGTGCTTCCTCTAACCTCACCCCTCACCTTGGTAGATGCAGTTCCCTGACGTCTATTGGCTAGCTGCCTCACCATCGCTTGATGAACCACTGCCTCATTAAAAGAAAGCCCGAAAACATCTTCGCTAACCTCTATTTGGTCAACAACTTCACCTGCCAAACTATAAACTGGAACTTGCATTTCTTACTACCCTCTTAATAATTGTCAATCCTCCATTAGCTCCAGGTACTGCTCCCTTTAGTAAAAGCAAATTGCGACCTAGATCAACCTGGATTACTTCGAGATTACGCACTGTCACTTTCTTATTTCCCATATGCCCTGCCATGTGCTTCCCTTTAAGCACTCGACCCGGGGATGTAGTAGCTCCAATTGAACCAGGAGCACGATGACGGTCGGTTTGGCCATGGGTCTTCGGCCCACCAGCAAAATGGTAGCGCTTCACTACCCCTGCAAAGCCTTTGCCCTTAGAAAAACCAGCTACATTCACCAAGTCACCCAATTTCAGAAAACTGACATCCACTTTCTCGCCACGCTTGGCAAAGCTGATATCCTCAGTTCGGAATTCACGAAGATAGCGAACTTTATCCATGTCATGAAGATGTCCCTTCTGTGGAGAGGTAAGGCGCTTAGTTTTCCCAAAACCCAACTGGATAGCGTTATAACCATCTTTAACGTCGCTCTTCACTTGCGTTATAACGCAAGGACCTGCTTCAATAGCAGTTACTGCTACTGCCTCCCCGTTCTCTCGGAACAGTCGCACCATTCCTATCTTTCTACCAAGAATATCTGAGACCATGCTTACCTTCAATAAATACCCCGTTGAGTTTCATTTATTATCTAACTTAATATACATAGCACATTATAATTTGATATCTATTTCAACCCCAGATGCCAAGTTTAGTTGAGTCAACGCATCTATCGTCTTGGAACTCGGCTGCAAAATATCAATGAGGCGCTTATGGGTGCGTATTTCAAAAGTTTCTCTAGAATCTTTATCAATATTTGGTGAACGGATAACGCAAAATTTCTCAATATGTGTAGGTAAAGGCACCGGGCCAACAACTATAGCCCCAGTACGTTCCATCGCTTCTACTATTTGCCTCACCGCTTGATCAACCAAACTGTGGTCAAAACCCTTAATTTTAACGCGAACCTTTTGATTGGTCATCTACTTCGCCCCATCCTGGTTATAATTTGCTCACTCAAACTAGGAGGCAACTCCTCATAACGACAAAACTGCATAGTATAAGTCGCCCTTCCCTGGCTGAATGACCTTAAATCACCAGCGAAACCGAAGGTTTCCGCCAGAGGAACAAAGCAGTGAATAATAGAGAGATCCTCTTGGCTCTCAATGCCTTCGATATGAACTCTTCGGGAGTTTAAATTACCAACAATATCTCCCAAGAACCGGGATGGCGTCATTACTTCCATTCGCATAATCGGTTCAAGAAAGACAGGCTTGGCTTTGCTTACTCCATCCTTTACAGCTATAGAAGCTGCTGCCTTAAAGGCTAAATCTGAAGAATCAACCTCGTGAAAACTACCATCGTACAGCGTCACTTTAATATCTACTAGGGGATAACCGGCCCTCCCCCCGCTTTGCAAAGCTGCTTTAGCACCAGCTTCCACTGCGGGAATAAATTCTCTAGGGATAGCTCCACTCCGAATTTGGTTACGGAACTCGCCTCCGCTACCTCGCTCACCAGGCTCAAGCCTAAGCCAAACATGCCCATATTGTCCCCTCCCTCCAGATTGGCGGATAAACCTTCCCTCAGCTTCTACAGAGGCAGTGATTGTCTCCTTATAAGCCACCTGGGGCTTGCCCACGTTCACCCCTACGTTGAATTCACGAGACATGCGTTCCACCAATACCTCAAGGTGAAGTTCACCCATTCCTGAAATGAGCGTTTGGCCTGTTTCCTGGTTATTGTAAATCTTAAAAGTGGGATCCTCAGCACCAAGTTTGACTAGAACATCGTCTAATTTATCCTGATCCACTTTGCTTTTGGGTTCAATAGCCATAGAAAGTACAGGCTCAGTAAACTGTATAGGCTCGAAAAGCACAGGATGTGTAGCATCACAGAGTGTATGTCCTGTTGATGTCTTCTTAAGTCCTAAGGTAGCTACAATACTCCCAGTATCAGCATGGTCAACCTCCTCACGGTGATCGGCATGCATAATGTATAGTTTCCCTAATCGCTCCTTCTCCCCTAAGGTGGAATTAAAGACCTGTGCCCCAGCTTTTATACTGCCTGAATACACACGCAAGTAAGTTAACCTGCCCATAAATGGGTCGGAAACAGTTTTGAACGCTAAAGCTGAAAAAGGCTCGTCATCGCTCGCACGACGGAATATTTCCCCTCCCCCCTTAATCGAGGTTGCTGGGGTAGGTGGGGTATCTAGAGGCGAAGGAAGGTAATCTACAATGGCATCGAGCAAAGGTTGAATGCCTTTGCTTTTCAAAGCACTGCCACAAAGGACAGGCACTACACGATTGGAAATAACTAACTTTCTTATCGCTGCCTTGAGTTGGGAAGCAGGAATATCCTGCTCGTTAAGATACATCGACATAATCTGATCATCGTTTTCAGCTAATTTTTCAATCAGCGATTGGCGGTGTTTAGCCGCATCAGCCTTATCGCTTTCCGCTATAGCCTCTTCCTCGGGTGCTATATCGAGGCTATCGGAGAAAATAATAGCCTTATTGTTTACGATGTCAATAACACCTCGGAAAAGATTTTCAGCGCCCAGAGGAATTTGTATAGGTAATGCATTAACTCGTAAACGCTGCTCAATCATTGTAACCGTGTGGTAGAAGTCAGCTCCAACTCTATCCATCTTATTAACAAAGCAAATCCTAGCCACATTGTACTTATCTGCTTGGCGCCATACAGTTTCCGATTGAGCTTCTACTCCAGCGACGCCATCGAAAATCACAACTCCCCCATCCAATACTCGAAGACTTCGTTCTACCTCAGCAGTGAAATCCACATGACCAGGAGTATCAATAATATTGATGCCGTACTCACGCCAGTGACAAGCAGTGGCTGCTGAAGTGATAGTAATACCGCGTTCCTTCTCTTGGTCCATCCAATCCATCACTGCAGTCCCTTCATCTACACTCCCAATCTTATAAGTGCGCCCTGCAAGATAAAGAATTCTCTCTGTAGCTGTGGTTTTGCCAGCATCTATATGAGCGATAATTCCTATATTCCGTATCTTTTCTAAAGAGCACGCTCGCGACATGAGTTTATCTTTTATCTTAACTAACATCTTCAACACGATTCCTCACCAGCGAAAATGAGCAAAGGCTTTGTTAGCCTCAGCCATCTTGTGAAGATTGTCACGCCTCTTAATCGTTGTTCCCCTGCCTTGAACGGCATCAGCTAACTCAGCGGCTAACTTCTCTGCCATAGATTTTCCGCTGTAGGTGCGCGCCGAATTAATGAGCCAGCGTATGGCTAAAGTCTGTCCCCGCTGTACTGCTACCTCCATGGGAACTTGATAGGTAGCACCTCCCACGCGGCGTGGTTTAACCATGAGAAGTGGCGTAGCGTTTTTGACTGCCTGCTCCAAAACTTCCACTGGATCATTATCCAATTGCTGACCAGCAAGCTGCAAAGCATTATAGACGATGCGCTCAGCCGTAGCTTTTTGCCCCCGCAACATAACCTTATTGATAAATTTGGCCACAATAACGCTGCTATATTTAGCATCTGGAGGCACTATTCTTTTTGTTACTCTCCGAGCTCTCCTTGGCATTTAAGATTCCCACTTATGTAGGCCGTTTAGCACCATATCTACTCCGACCCTGCTTTCGATTAGCTACTCCCTCAGTATCTAAGGTACCACGAATAATATGATAGCGAACACCAGGGACATCCTTGACTCTACCACCACGAATCAAAACTACTGAATGCTCCTGTAAATTATGTCCTTCCCCAGGAATATAAGCATTCACCTCCATGCCATTCGTCAACCTCACACGAGCAACTTTGCGCAATGCTGAATTTGGCTTCTTAGGTGTAACAGTCTTAACCTGAATACAAACACCTCTCTTTTGAGGTGATCCTCGAGTATACTTGGTCTCGCTCTTCATAGCATTATAAACGAAGTGTAATGCTGGAACCTTATTTCGCTTTACCAGCTTCTGCCGCCCTTTACGAACAAGTTGATTAACTGTCGGCACCTTTACACTCCTTACAGTATTTTAGACAATCAAAAAACCGCCTAGTCATATGCTGGTCTACTCCTCCTGAGAATCACGCCCAGCTTCAGCCAGCCGGCTTCCTTAACTCTCTAAGCTTTTTACCTTCTAGTAGACGCCAAAATGATAAATTAACACAAGGAAATGAAAATGTCAACTAACTGTGCTGGCTGTGT
>CAZEQL010000017.1:0-20678 GCA_964514415.1 uncultured Dehalococcoidales bacterium | reverse complement strand
TGGCTACGGCCGCTTCAGCAATTGCTACTGTATGCGAAGAACACCCCGAGGAAACTAAAGGGGCGTGTAAGCTCATATCAGCAAAACTAGCGGATGAGACCACTGAGCCGGTTGACTGGATAAAAGCAATGATCCAAACTACTGAGCAAGTAGAAGAGGGAGAGCCAAAACAACAGATGGCCGCTGCCCTTGGTGAACTTGTTGGATATCTTGAGAGGAGAGACAGCCCGCTCTTAAAAGAACTTCAAGGAGGTAATGATGCCTAAAAAAGACCCGTTATACCCACACATAACACCAAGCCAGGGGAAAGCAAACCAAATCACCACTCAGGTTTTCACCGATACTTTACGCACAGCGCTTAATAGAGATGAATTTGATAAGGCAGTAGGCGTTCGTGTCGAGATACTCAAAGACGGGACTCTTAAACTCACGCCCCTTGACAAGACAGGAATGCCATTCGGCGTAGGGCAAGTAATTAAGCCTGTCTACAGCACTATTCTGCCAGAATAAGGAGGTGAATGATGCCAAGACGTGAACCATTGTATCCACATATTCCAAAGGGCAGAGGCCGGCAGCCTTTAGAAAGGCTACCAGCAGAGATAAAATACTTCTGGGTAGAAAAGAATCTCCCCTATGACACTTGGGCTATCGTTGAAGCTTGGCCAGACGGCACTGTCCGTTCACCTTATAAAACAAAGAACGATGCTATCCAGCAAGAAGAGAAGATTGGTAAATACAATGAGTGGAACCTAAAATTAGTTCCTTCCCCTCAAGAAAAGTTCCCTAAACAGCATGAAGCCCTGAAGAATCTCTACCCCTATCAAATTATTCAATACCATGATGATGGAGACCTCACTATTCAGCCTCTTGTCCCGCCTAAAGGTAAAAAATGGCCTGTGAAATTCCACGAACTCGTCAAGGGTGACCTCATGGTTGTTACCAATGATGGGCAGACATTCAAGTCCGTGCCCTAGAATAAGGAGGTGAACAATGAGTAAAGAACCGTTATACCCACACGTGCCGAAGGGCAAGCAGCCAAGTTACGCTCCGTATAGCAAGGAAGGCTGGCTAGAACACAGAAGGCATCACAGTGACTTTGTCAACAGAGTAAAGTCAGGCTTAGTAACCATTACAGGTGCTTTTATCATTAACCCCCACTATGGTGGCTACAGCTTCAGGGAAGACTCCATACATGGCTCCGCAGATTATGTGGCTCCGGAGGAAGTGCTAGAAATCCTCAACGCTGCCAAAATAGACGAAATACACTTAGCTGGAGGGTGGTGGGCTGAAGTCGGCTACAAGGGGTGGGGAGAGGAAATAGCAACCAGCGTAGCACAAGAAAGTTTGCCTGGATGGAAAGCAGCCTTTTTAGGCAAATTACCTAAGACGGTAATTGGAGGTGAATAATGGGTAAAGAACCGTTGTACCCGCACGTGCCGAAGAGTAAAAAGAAGGCCGAACCAACAGCTGCGAGGGAAAGTTTCTTATTATGGCTAGACAGCGGAGTAATAGCCGATGCCATTATAGAGAATCTTCAGGAACAGGGATTGAGCGTGACAGTTGAGAATATGAAAACGGTTTGGTTGAGCTTTTTAGAAAGCGAAATGCCTGATGGTCTCCGAAGTACTATTAAATACACCTTGTAAATGGCTAGACTAGAGGAAGATGGAGGTGAATGATGCCTAAAAAAGAAACTTTGTACCCACATGTGCCGAAAAGACAGCTTGAGCGAACTGAAATGATAATCTATGACGATGGCAAATACAGAGTAAGCCTCAAGGCCAATGGCATGTATACAATGGAGGAATACGAGCCAGCAAATAAGCGCTGGTATGGAATGGCAACAGGGGATAACAAGTACATGATGAAGTTAGCTCAAGACTCTGATCTGGCCCGACTTCTAACTATTTTAACTTGACAAAGAAAAACATCTGGGCAATAATAGGATTGCCGTCTTAAATGACGAGTATACTCTTAAAGGAGGTGCCGAATTGGCTGGAATACCATTAACTGCTGCCGGAAACGCTATCATCTACAACTCTGTTCCTTGGAGCCACCGACTGGTTAGCCTGAAGACCCAGAGCTTCCCCAAAGGCGCTGTTCCAGGTCACCTGATGCCTTATTTGTTTAAGTCAGGTGGAGTTCCTGCGGAATGTGCCCGGAAGACTGCCGACAAGAGCGGTGCTGCTAGAGTTCAAAGTATGAATTCTTGTGTCTCCATGGCCTTGAAGGGCCGTAAAGGCCGGTAAAGTAGTAGCAGGTAGCTAAGAAAGGGGGAAGGTTGTTATGCCTTCCCCCTTTCTGTATAATTAGATATGCCACTTAAACTCATTCTGAAAGAGGTCCCGGAGGGACTACCGCCAACACCGAAGCAGTCTGCCCAACGGGAGAAGTTTACCCGAGCTGCCAGGGAATGTCGCGAAACCTTCAAAGATTCTAAATTGAAAGGGACAGCTAAAATACTAGCGATGAATCGCTTTATGAGTGAGCATCTGCACTAGCTTCAGATGCTGGCACCACCATAAACGGGACATTTACCAAGACCAATTCTGGATGGTAACTAAGCCTCTTTAGCTCCACCTCACCTTCAGGGTTTTTCTTTGAAGTATCTATAATGACGCCCTCAAACCTCCAAGCATTAGCCTCAAGATGATCGTGGCCTTTGCACCGGAAAGTAAATTCCTTCTTCCTGCTAAACACAACTATCTCATAGCACAATTGCTTGATGTAACCCTCGGGAATTTTTAATTCCTCATCAGGCCCAGCTTCCCATTGGTTTTGTTCGAGTAAGTTTATTTTTTCTTCCACCTCAAAATAACCTCCTTACTAAAGTTTTCTTGTCTCCAGAAGTGGATAAGCCTTTTTGTCGGCATAAGCTCTGGAGCTCGGGTAAAGTATGCTTCCTGTCCAATTCAATAATCCTTTCACTGGTTGACACAGCGAGTTTCGCTTTTTGCAAGTCAGGATAATCGGCTAATACTTCTGGGGTAACAGGAGCTTCGGGGAGTTCACCTTCTATTTTTTTTCTTAATGCTGTTCCTTCGGGAGTCGTCATCCCCCAAGTAATCTTTTTATCAGGCCACTCTTTTTGAAGTTCTTGGTATAATTGTGTAGCTACGCCACGCCTTTGCATTTCAGGAGATACCTCCATCCAAGCAATAAGAACTTCATCTTCAAATTGTTGATATTGCAAAAGGCCAACTTGTTTACCAGTTTTGTCAGTCGCTACGACATCCCCATTTATTTGTCCTTTATAAGCACCTGTAACTTCAGTTCGTATTGTAACCTCTGGCGGTGTAACCTCAGGGGTAACAGTCATATTATACCAACCTTGCTATCAACTGCTTTTTGCTTACCGGGTTATTCATTTTAATAACTTTGCCGACATAAGCTTTGCACATAAGGTTTTTTTATCACCACCAGTAGATAAACCAGCTTGCTTAGCCGTAGTCTTTAATTCAGCTAGGGTATGGTTACGGTCACACTCGATTATCTCTTCACTATATTCAATAACCGGTTCTTCACCTCGCATAACTCTCCCCACGGAAGATTTAGCCACAGGATTAGGTGGATATGCTTCAACTAGGGCGTTCTTTAGTTCAGTTGTATCATTACCAGCAGCCTCGTAATTCCTTATGATGGTTTCAAACTCCTCACGATTAAGTCTTACCTTAGACATGATTATCTATCCTCCTAAAATAATTGCTTTTGTGTTAAATCCAACTCCAATCTCTAAGCCAATTATATCAAGATAAGCCCCGGGTCCACTAGGCCAAAGATCTCAGAGGCGTCCTTTTTTTCATTAAACTTTAATCACTGCGATACTATATTCTACCCCTTTTCTGTTCAGACTACCTTTGACTTGCCTGGACATGGCCACCAGGACTTTACTGTTTTCCTGTGGTCCTCTCTTATCTCTTTCAGTTCCTCAAGTTCTTCATTAACCGACGTAGAAAGGAGGTCAGCATTGATTCTAGCTATCTCTTCCAGTTCCTCATCCGAGGCAATGGAAATTAGGAGTTTCCGCTGCACTGTTTTCTTCTTAGCCTCTTTGGTTCTCCCATCAAGCATGAGAATTCCCTGGATATCCATTAAATCCTGGCGCCATTGCTTAACTACTATACTTTCCTGGCTGCTCATTTCGCCTCCCAAAGTTTGACATTGTTACGGGCTTATATTACCATATTCTAGAATGTCAAGCAAGTCTATAGAAAACCAATCCCTAAAGACCTACCTGGAGCCAGAGGAAGTTGAGAGCCTGATCCAGGCAGCGCCCACTCTGCGGGATAAGCTTATCATCAGGTTTCTTTTCCGGACCGGCTGCCGTGTTTCAGAACTGTGCGCCCTAAAGGCAGCCAATATCGACTTCAAGAGGGGCCTTATCCTGATCGACCATCTTAAAAGTCTTCCCCGTATGCTGTGTCCCGGTTGTGAGAAAAAAGTGGGAAGAAAAAATAGATTCTGTCCTTATTGTGGCAGTGAGCTCACACAAACAGAGCCCAAAGAGGTGAGAAGACAAAGGCTGATCCCACTGGATAGGGAAACCTTCAAACTCATAAAGGAATACCTGAAGAAGAGAAGAGGCAATGATGAGAGGCTCATTCACTTAACCAGGCAAAGGGTTAATCAGATCGTGAAAGAGGCAGCAGAAACAGCAGGTTTAGGCGGCGAGATACTCCTTAATCCTGGGTCGGGAACGGGAAAGCGCCATTATGTAAGCCCACATAGGCTCCGCGATGCCTTTGCCATCTACTGGCTAGATGCAAAAGACGACCCCGAGGCTCAAAAGGCCCTCCAAGAGCAGCTGGGGCATATGCGATTCGACACAACGGCCAGGTATCTCAAGCTGGATGTCCAGCGAATAGGTAAGATATATAAAGAGGTATTCAAGAATGGAGATTGAGCCACAACGTGGAGGTTTCAAAAAACCGATTAGTGTTAGGGCCTTCATCCTGGGTTATCTCGCTGAGAATGGCGAGGCATACATCGCCGAGATGCACCGGGCATACAAGGCAGAGCTAAAGAGGCTTGCTGAGGCGAGCGATAAAAGAACTGTGATGGGAAAACGTGGCATAATCGTTAGGCCATACCACGCTCCAAGGTATCATTCGTTCCACACGAAGGTCTGGGAATTGGCCAAAGAAGGTTTTCTGGAATTGACCAGGGCTGAGCCAACAACTGGCTTGAATAATCAATTCAAGGGTTTTAGCGACTTGCCAGAGCGACATTATTACAGGCTAAAAACCTAAAATTTTCAAATTTTCAAAAAATTTCAAATATAGCTCTAGCCATGATTTGACAGATAAAGTGGCTATTTTATATACTTTTACTATAGCTTCTATTGTAAATTACAATATAGGCAGCACCTTAAAAATTGAATATGTTTTGTAGCTATCATCTGAATGTTTGCCCAATCTGATTATAAGGGGGTGATGATAATGTTAGATTGGCAAGCGTATATAAAGGTTGCGCACCGGTATCAGAAGAAGGCGAAGTTTGAGGATAGGGAAGACACCAGGCACGATATTATTACTAGACTTGCCGAAGTAGCCAGCAGAACTCCTGACCAGCATCTTACCGAACTAGCGATGTATCGGGTAGCCAGCTATGTAGTAATGGAGTATTGGCATAACCTCAAGAGGCAACCGACACTGTTAAGCCTCAATGAGGAGATAACCGATGCAGAAGGCGACAGCACAGAGCTATACCAGACGCTAGCCGATGATAAGGCGATAAACCTAGATGATTGGATTGACTGTAAAACTTGGCTCAAGGGTTGCCCGGGGCGGTTAGTTAAAATTGCCATAAAAAAAGTGGCTGGCAAGCCTCTTAATCATAAAGACCAAGTCTACCTTAACCGTTACCGCAAGAAAAACCTAGCTAAACTTCAAAAAAGTCTCTTTTAGTGTGCCTTTTTGCCTCGGTTTTGTCATATATATAGTAGAGGGGAACGAGAGGCTAGCGGTTAGCAGCTCTCAAGTAACCTTACAGCTTCAAAAACTGTCTCGCTCTAATCAATGCCTAGCAGGCTCGCTAGGCAAATATGAAAAGGGGGTGAGAGATTGGAGCAAGTGAATATGGCGGGCAAGCGTTCAGGTGATGGCTTTGTAGCTCACAAGGACACTCTAGTTAATGCTCTATCAAGGGTATTAGCGGAGCGGGTAACACTCTTTGGCGGAGATGTTACCATTGGGCGGAGAGGCTTCTTCAGTTACCTCAGGGCTTTATCAGGCTCAAATATCGTTAAGATAGTGCCTGGTAACGGTAATGCTAGCGGTTCGCAGGTTACCGACAAAGGTGTTAAGGTAGTATGTGGCAGCCACGAAAGCTATTTGCCAAATGGAGCTTGGCTTGGGGAAAAGACACCTTTGACCTTTAGCCAAATCCGAATATCTCCATCAAACGCTGTTATGCCAAACCTGGGTGGTGCTGAACTAGCCGAAGCATTGTCAAGGGTAGTGCCTTTCGCATCTAGCGATGAGGCAAGGGAAGTCCTTCAGACGGTTAAGTTTTACCGTAAGGATAGCAAGCTAACCTTGGCGGCTACTGATGGTTTCGCACTGAGCGAAGTTAGCCTTGACTTTGAGGATGGCGAGGGGGAAGCCTTGATTTACGCAAGTCAATTGAGGGGTTTAATCCCAGCCTTACGCAAAGCCAAAAGGGTAAAGGTTAGCTTTGAGCAACAACCCGATGATGATGGCGGTTTGCTAGCCAAATCGGTCATCATCGATACCGAGCTAGTCAGGTATAGATACCAAAGCCTAGAGGGAGACTATCCCGATTATGGCAAGATTATACCTGGTGAGTTCAACGCTCAAGCTAGCTTTGACACCAAAGAGGCAATCAAGACAATCCAAAGCCTAGTTACGGTTTGGTATGATGACAAGCTGAAACCTCTATACCGCTCTTTAATTCTAACAGTTGCCGATAACAAGGTAACCATAGAGGCAAAAGAGGATAGAGGCAAGGCGGAGATAACAGCGGAAACAAGTGGGGAAGGCAAGATAGCGGTTCAAGCCAAATACCTTATACAGGCTCTAAAAGCCTGTGGCGGTATAGCTGATATGAAGCTGGTAAATGCCACATCGCCTATGCTGTTCACCGTTGACGGTTACCGATGCGTAGTAATGCCTCTGAGAGCAGAGGAAACGGAAGCAGAGGTTAAAGCCGAAGCCGAAGCAGAACCAGAAGCGAAAGCCGAAGGGGTAGTCGAAGCCGAAGCTAGCCTAGAGGTAGCCATAGCTAACCTAAAGCAAGCCAAAGCCGAAGGCAATCCAGAAGCGATTGCCAAGGATAAAAAGGCTGTAAAGGTAGCCAAGGCTAACCTAAAGCAAGCCAAAGCGGTAGCGGTAGCCGAAGCGGAAGCAGTAGCCGAAGCGGAAGCAGTAGCCGAAGCCGAAGCAGTAGCCGAAGAGGAAGAGGTAGCCAAAGCCGAAGCAGTAGCCTGAATATAACGCCTTAGCCAAAAAAAGAGCCACGCAAAAATAGGGGTTCGTGGGAGTCCCTATTTTTGCTATTTTTAGGGGGTATTCGCTCCTAAGCGTGGAACGGATACCCCCCCCTTTTGCCCAAATACCCCCCGAAGGAGGTGAGCTATGCTCAAAAGTATCCTTGTGGCTGCCTTGACCATAGAGCAAAGGAAACAAGGCTTTAGCCTTGACGAACCTGATGACCACATCTTGCGATTGCTCTATCAAGGTGAGCCAGTAGCCCAGTTTAGCTCAACTGGTGCTACGGTAGCAGAGATAAGAGCCGAAGCCCTGCGCATAGCGAAGGGAGATAACTGAATAAGCCCGAAATCGGTTTGAGGTCGAAACCGGTAGGAGAACTATGCCCAAAAATACGAAAAAGGAGGTGAGCTATGCCTATCAAATGGAGTGCTCTTCAAGTCGCCGAGGCTATGGATGAGGTTGAAAAACTGCTTGACCAGGCGGAGCCGTTCCTTGCTGAGGCGCAAGCTAAGGTGGGGAAGGCTACGGGAATAAGGAATCTGCCTCAGTATATGAGCCAGCGCATTCAGGGCCTCATATACGCCATTGAAGCCAGAGGCCGAATAAAAGATTCCATAAGCGGAGTTCTCAACTGCATCCCACAGGATGCCATTGAAGCCGACAGGCAAGCTGGTAAGCAACAAGGCTTAGAACTGTAAAAGGACGCTGGCTAGTGCGTCAATCTAGCCGATGAGGTCGATTTTGATAGGGGAACTATGCCCAAAAATAAAGAAGAAAGGAGGTGATACCATGCAAAAAGAGGGCGAATGGAAGCCTTACAATGTGAAGGCTTTAGAGCAGAATGTGGCTCTGGTTTTCAAAACAGGAGACATAGGCAAGCTCAATAAGCCGACCTATACCTTCATTATTGGCCACATGAGCTTTATCGCTCACTACAGCCTTAGCGGCTTCCAGTGTGAATACGCGGACCTGGATGAGTTCAGAGAAAGGTTACAGACTAGCGAGTATTCAAAACTCCTAGATTACAACCTGGACTGGGCCAACAGGTATGAAGGTGACCGAGACTTCAACAAGTGGTATGGACCAGCTTATTGCACGAGTGTAGCGGAAGGTATCAGGGGCATTATCACAATAGCTAGGCAGCCCCAACAAGCAGCCTTGCCGATACTGGCTTACGAATTGGCCTAACACTAAATCAGCGAGTTTGATAGGGAAACTACGCTCCAAATAAACACAGAAAGGAGGTGATGATTGAATAATCGAATAGACAAGCAGATAGATGACATCGTTGGCGCCTTAACGGATCCTATCATCGTGTGGCCTAGTCCCTGGCAAGATACTTTACCCGAGTGGATTAAGCCGGCGATAACAATGGAAAGGCTGATCGAGAACATGAAAGCCTTGAAGGGAGAGGCACCAACAGCGACCGATGCTGAAGTTCTGGCTTATATGTATCCTCTTAGCCTGGAACATCCCCTGGATAGGGATTGGACTCAAATTTACCTTTACATCTCCACGAAGGTAATACCTCGACATAAGCAAACTGAGATCCCGGAAGATATCAAGGTGGAGTCGCTCGATAACTACCAGATGCAGCACCTCAAAGAGCTCAGGGATTGGATATACGAGCGAAGGCTCAAGGTAAGGCAGGAAAGGCGAAGAGCAGGGAAGGCACAAGCCAAGGCAGAGGCGGCAGCCAGAGCTCCGGTTCAGATCGGGCTAGGAGTTTGACCTGCAGTAATATATTAGAAGTAATATACTAGCGGTGAAAGGGACGGGGACTCAAATCCCCGTCCCTTTTTTTGTCTTTAATCCCTCCTAAACCTTAGTGTAGCCAAAGAAATCTTAACATTCTAACCCACTTGACAAACAATTCGGAACATATTATTATAGGATTTGGTTAACCAAATCATTAAATAAAAGGAGAAACAAAATGAAAACTGAAGTAGAAACCATTGACAGGGACCTAGCCGAGCGGTATCTCAACCTTGACCAGGGAAACAATCGCCCTTTCTCGCCCTCCCACCTGAATGACCTTATTGGAAGACAGAAACGCGGCGAGTGGGTAACAAACGGAGACACCATCAGATTCGATGCGACTGGCCAACTTCGCGATGGGGTGCACCGCCTCAGAATGGTCAAAGCGACTGGCATCCCGATAGAGGCGATAGTGGTTCGGGATATAGTGCCGGAGGCATTCATGACAATGGACGTGGGAAAGAAACGCAACCTCTCGGACGTCCTCTACATCGAGAAAGAGTCAAACTATAACGAACTCGCTAGCACGCTTAACTGGACATGGCGTTATCTCTCTCGGCGGATGAGGGGGAATTCAGGCAGCCACGAACAAATGCTCGAAACCCTTGGTCAACATCCACGCCTACGTGATTCTGTGGCATTCTATATAAACTTGAATCCTCCCATTGGAGCACCTAGGTGGCCAGCTATCACATCAGCGCTACATTATCTCTTCTCGCAGGTAGATGGTAATGCAGCTAATGACTTCATTGACAGATACGTGACTGGCCTCCGGCTGGAAGAGCCAGACGACCCCATCCACATTTTACGAGGTCAGATAGTCAGCTATGCCACTGCTACTAGGAAACCTATAGGAAATCAAATCTTTTCGCTCCTTACTCGCGCTTGGAATGCCTATAGAGAAGACCGCACAGTGAGGAAGAAATTCACTGTGCCAAATAGCATAATAGCGAGTCCAAGGATTAATGGATTTCCGAAGGAACTATTCCTGGAGAGCCAGCTCCCACTTGAAGAGACCGAAGAGGAGGAATAGACCAACCGAGCCGCGGCTCGTAGCTAAAGGGCCGGGGGTAAATCCCCGGCCCTTTTTTTGTGCCAAATTCCCCAGATTGGGGATCCCCTTGATAAACCATTGATAAACAACGATAAATCCTTGATAAACAACCCTGGGATATAACAGCGTTCTTGGTAAGAACGACTTGACAGACATTGTAACCTATGCTACATTGAGAGAATGGAAGCTAAGGAAATAATAGAGCTCAGGAAGAAGCTGGAAATGACTCAGCAGGAGTTCGCCGACAAGATAGGCGTTTCCCGGGTTACAGTAGCTCGGTGGGAGACCAACAAGAAGCGTCCCAGTATGCTGGCTAAAAGGCAATTAGCCCGATTAGCAAAAGGCAATTAGCAACGTTCTTATCGAGGACGCTAGAAAGGAGGAAATAAGATGATAACAGTTTACCTAGAAGACCATGGCCAAGACTTTCTTGAATGGGATATCGAGGACGGCATCGTTGTTGACTGCAGACCGTTCCAGGGCTGGCTCTGGAACGGAACGAAGGTTCACAACACCAACATCCAGCCCGGTGATATCCTTGAGATTACACTTTCCACCGGCTTCCCGGCTACCGTCAATTATCCGGTGGAAAGAGTAATTGACAAGGTTAATGTATAACCTACGTTCTTATCAAGAACGCTAGCAAAATAACTGACATTATCTTTAGAGGAGAACAAATGCTTAAAGACTATAAAGTTCAGATCAACGCCGGCGAGACATTTGCCCGAGGGAGCTCCCCCAGGGTGGGCGTCAGCCGAGCCCTCGAGCAGCAGTATGCGAATCAATCAAGATTCCAGGGAGCCGTTTGCAAGCTGGACTACCAGCTGAAGGTCGGGGAGACTCTGGTAATTAAATGCACCCGGGTAAAATGAACAAAGTAGACATGATGAGCAAAAGGAGAGAGAAAATATGCGTGTAGGCATACCTCACTTTGGCAATGTCCATGTAGCTATGGGGGCCATAGCGGATAGATTGGGTGCTGTCAGAGGGAAAGACTTCATAATTCCGCCGCCAATGACTAAGAAAACGCTGGACTTGGGAGTTAAATATTCTCCAGCGGAATCCTGCTTACCTTATAAACTTACCCTGGGCAGCTTAATTGAAGCCTGTGAGCTTGGAGCAGATACCCTGGTTCAGGCAAGAGGCACTGGTATCTGCCGATTGGGTTACTACGCCAGAGGCCAGGAACAGATGCTCCATGATTTGGGCTATAATGCTCGCCTTCTGACCTTTGACGTATCTCATCATAAATTTGCGAACTTTCTGCGCCTCGTCAGGAACATAACCAGTGACACCCGTGATAGTAAGATGTGGTTGAGTAAAGTCATTTCAGCATCTTGTTTCGGCATTGCTAAGCTAAATGCCTTGGACAGAATGGAGAAGGTGCTATACAGAGCAAGGGCGAGGGAATTGGATAAAGGGATGGCTAACTCGGTCTATAAAGAAGCTATTGAGGCAACCAACGATGCGCTTAGCATTAGAGAGGTAAGGGGGGTAGCCAGAGAATACACTGGCAGGCTAAATAAGATTCCTCATCACCCCAAGGCCGATCCTGTCAAAGTGGCTATTGTGGGTGAAATTTATGTTGTTATAGAGCCTTTTGCCAATATGGATATAGAGATGGAACTGGGCAAGTTAGGAGTGGAAGTTGAGCGAACGATAACTCTTTCCCGGTGGGTCAAATATAGCCTTTTCCTCAATTACCTGGGCATAAATGAACGGAGAAAGGTGCATAAGTTAGCCGGGCCTTACCTTGACCACGACGTTGGTGGCGATGGTTGGGAATCGGTGGGGGAGAAGGTGCTTTGTGCGCAGGAGGGATATGATGGAGTAATTCATTTGGCGCCTTTTACCTGTATGCCTGAAATAGTAGCTCAGAATATTATGGCGTCGACCAGGGAAGATATTCCTGTGCTATCCGTCACTTGCGATGAACAGATGGGTAAAGAAGGTATGTTGACCAGGATTGAGGCCTTCGTGGATTTGCTTGAGTTTAGAAGAAGGAAGCGTTGATGGCAGCCTTTATAAAAGGTAAAACATTCTCTCGTGAATAAAAAGGAGGAAGAGCGGAGAAAATAATGTGGGAAAGTAAGGCATCTTTTTCTGAAGACAGACTGTACCGGTTTACATTGTACCGGCGTTGGGCAGAACTGGGTCAAGAGATATTGTTCATTGGGCTCAATCCCTCTACCGCCGATGAAGCACACAACGACCCGACTGTCAGGCGTTGTATCAACTTCGCCCGGGACTGGGGGTACCGCGGCATTTGGTTAGGCAACATCTTTGCTTGGAGGGCGACGTATCCCGATGGGCTGGATGAAGTCTACGACCCAGTTGGCCGCGGGAATAGTCTGGCCCTGAAGGGCATGGCCGAACGCTGTATCAGGATTGTCTATGCCTGGGGTAACCAAGGTCAACTTTTGAACCGGGGCCGACAGGTAGTTGATATGCTAGGTCCAGGCTGGTGTTTTGGTGTAAATAAGAACGGTGAACCAACGCATCCTCTTTATCAACCTCGCAATGCACAACTAATTGAGTATCCCGACCAGCGTTCCCAGACAGAACGCTAGGTCAACGAAAGGAGAGTATTGTTGAGATGACAGAATTGGTAATGCCGGACTCAGAATATTGTTATGAGACCCCCGTATTTGGTGAGGGCAAACAATGCCCAGATTTTGATGGAACGATCTCCATGGAGCCTAAATGCAGGAAGTACAACAAACGCCTATCTTGGACTCGGTCAGGAATAGTATTGAAATGCGAGGAATGTCAGGGACCAGAGGGAATCAGTGGGCGGATTAAGAAGTTCCATGCTCATCTGGATGTTTGTAGTCAATGTGAGAGGCATCCCTTTGACTTATGTCCGGAGGGTGCTAGGCTACTGAAATACGCAGCGACAGGGTACGGGTTTCATCCATAAAGGAGATAAATGAGTGACGACCTATGCTTGTTAAGTGTTACGCACTTTTGGGGGCAATTTGTCAAGTAAACACATTCTATGAAGAATATAAAGGTCGAGATTGATATGACTTGCGTGAGATGTGGGAGTAAGAATACTCCAGAAGAGCATCATATTGTAGAGCGTTCTCATGGTGGTGGTGATGAACCTGAAAATAAGGAATGGAGATGTGAGCCTTGCCACAAGTATGAACACACTAGAAGGCATTTACTGTGGAGCCTAGCCTTTGAAACCCAAAGGGGGCAAGTAGACCGTATTCGTTGCTATCAACACCGACTAGATGTACTGGATTTACTCAATACTCCAGAGTTAATTAGGGAACGTGGCACTTATCTAAGTTATTGGACTGACACAACTACACGCTATTTACCACGTAGGATTAGAACAAAGGAAGAGGTAAAATTTGATGAACAGTTTGAGTTATTGCTTCCAAAAGCTCAGGCTAATATATTCTAACAGGAATGTAAAAAGGAGGTAATGACAATGAAACTCGAAAAAGCCATGGAGCTGATCCAGCAGGACATTGACGATCCGGGAAGCGTCGATATTATGGACCTGCACGAAGCGCAGCGCCTGGGCATCGCAGCCCTAAAGCGCATCAATGCGTGTCGGTTAGCAGTAGATCCTCTAGCCGACTATATGATGATACGAGAGGATCTACTGCTAGGCGAGACAAAGGATTAAAAGGAGGTGACAAATGAGCAAGCTTGAACAGGCAACGGAAGAGGCACAGAAAGCCTTCGATAATGCAATAACCTCAGCAGAGAATGCCCGCAATGAGGCAACGCCCCAGGCAGGGAAAGCCTACAAAGAGGCAATAGACCAGGCACTAAAAACCTTTGATAAGGCAATGGCTAAGGCCAGGAAAGGTAAGTGACAATGAATATTAACCTAGCTATTAAAATTCAAACCATCCATAACGACCATAATCCTGACTTTACTGATGCTGATAGGAGAGAAGCCCACCAGCTCGGCATCGAAGCCCTGAAACGAGTGAAGAAAGAGCGCACAGGTTACGAGACTTATGCACCTGATTTACTGCCAGGCGAGACAAAGGAGTGAACATTCTGAAAAGAATGTAAAGGAGGAGAAATAAAATGGAAGTTAAAATGGGAAGACCAAAACTTAATCAAGAAGACGCAAAATATGTTTTTGGGATAGGACAAAGGGTTCTTGTCCAGTCTGGGACAGTGTGGCATACCCGCGAGATTCTGGGTATAACAGTGCTACGGAATGGGGAGCCAAGGTTCTGGTTCAAAGATTATGGTAATGTCCCTTTTAATGAGATAAAGTGAGTTATTCTTGTGAGAATGTAATGATAAATAGAGTTTTATTGACTGTACCGAATGAGCGCCTGAGAGCAGTGTCGCGGCCAGTTGTAGATCCACATGATGGTTATGTTAGAGAGCTGGCTGAGTATATGCTTTCTCAATTAGAGCCGCTGCACGCCGTAGGGCTCGCTGCGCCGCAATTTGGAGAGTTGAGTCGCCTTTTCGTTGCTAGACTGTGTGGCGTTGAGCTAGTTTTGGTGAATCCAGAGGTAGTAAAAAGGAGAGGTGAACATACGGTAGTGGAAGGTTGCATCAGTATCCCGGGTAGACACTTTGCAGTTAAAAGACCAAAGATTGTGAAAGTTAGAGGGCTTGGGCTTGATGGCAAGATGCGCTCGGTAAAAGGGCATGATTTGCTGGCGCAGATCTTTTGCCATGAGATTGACCATTTAGATGGAGTTCTAATTGATAAGAGCGGGGAGTTCCTCTATGGCTCTGGAGTAGTCAGGGCGGTCTCCACCCAAATAGGCGAGACAAAGGAGTAAACATATTCTTATAGGAATAGAAAAAGGCTATGAAGTACCAGATAATCTACGCTAATCCTAGTTCTGAAATCATCCGACAATGTATAGAACAACAGTATTGCTGGATTTGCGGTAAGGATGGATGGAAAGCTCTGTCACAGCACCTCGTTAAAAAACACGGATTGCCTGCCGTTGAAGTGCGCGAAATGGCTTATATGTTTAAGCGGGAATGTCTGATCTCAAAGGAACTATCTGAGGCTATGGGCAAGGCTGCTCTAGCTAAGTTTGGCGATAAGCTGAAGAGATGGGAAAAAGGTGAGGCAAAGCCAAATCGTAGTTACAGCACTAAAGCTAAAGATATACTCAGAAAGAGGGTAAAGGAAATACTTCCTTTATCAGTCATAGGCCAGAGGAAAAAGAGAAAACCTCACTGCTGTCAGGTATGCGGTAAGATAATTGAGACATCTAAGCCACAATATTGCCCTGAGTGCTGGAGGATTGCAATAGGTCGGGCAACCAAGAAACATCTTACTCCAGAACGTATTGCCCACTTCAAAAGCGTTAGATATAAAGCAACATCTGAAGAACAAAGTCTGAGAGCAAAGGCATATTGGGAGAGAATTAAGAGTTGGCCTATAGAGAAGCAACGGGAATATAATCTAAAAAGGGCTGAGTCAAGAAGAGTCAGAGTGATTAAGCAGTGTGTTATATGTGGAAAAGATTTTAGTGTTATACCAAGTCACGCCGGCGAATCAGTTACCTGTGGTAAGCAGGAATGCAAAAGAGAAAACCAAAGCCGTAAGTCAAAAGGTCGCCGACATACCCCTGAGTCCATAGCTAAGATGAGTGCCTACGCAAAGGAAAGGCATATCAGAGAACCACTCTTTGGGCGAATGAAGGCGAGACAGAAGAGTAAATCTATTCCATGAAGAATAAAAGGGAGAATAAGACGCAAGGATTATGGTTCGCTTGATTAAGGAAATGAAAGAGGAGGTAAAGTAAAATGGCAAGAGTAAAAATTAGTGAACGGAAGGGATATACCATCTGGTACGATTCATACAATAGAAGATTTATACTATGCGATCCCGAGGGGAATGATGTAGGAGAGAGCAAAACACAAGATGCAGCGGATGCGGAAGCTGATAGGTTGGTGAAACAACTGGGTAAGGTGTCCATACAAGCAATTAAGGTTGCTCCTAGTAATTCCTTTATGGGTAAAGTAACAAGTTACGACCTTGGAGATAATTCCATGTGGTTTGTCCGCGCTGATAAAACTGCTTTGAGGAGTCGTGAGAAGGTAAGGTTAGATGCCTATGCCCATATCTATGAGGCAACTCCTTATAATCTAGCACTGGTTAAGGAGACTGATGACTTGCGTAGTAAGATAGAGGAGTTGCAAGGGGAAATTGAGTCAACAAACAAACAATTCGAGAAGCGAATAGATACCAGTTATTTCACCAGTTAACACATTCTCATAGGAATGGATAAGAAAGGAGGAAAATGGCAAAGCTAATAGAGATTGGGGAGAAAGTCGTGGGTAGGATTATGGGCGCCCATAGTAAACAAGGCACCAGGCAGGTAGTGGGAATACTGGCTAGTCTTTATCCAGAGAAGGAAGTTCGGGACAAAAACGGCAATGTGCATATCTGTAGCCAAATAAGGAGGGAATAGGATGAATAGAGGAGATGGCATAGAGAAGGCTTTTTGGGAAGTGACACAAAAATATTGGCAGCAGTTTAGATGGAAACATGACTGGCAGCAGATCGCTCCAATTTGTGGCTGGGATTGGCTTCAACGGCATTTGTCTGACCCATATCCAGAGCAATGGATTGAAGTTAAGTATGATAATAGGGTAATAGCAAAGGTTGGAACTTCAGCTAAACGTAGCGTACTCAAGGAAGCTATGGGTTGTATTAAAGGAGGAGATAATGACTAACCCCAGAAAGCTTAGCATGACTTTATTAGTAATAGCACGGTCTAGTTCTAAAGCATTATTTAGGACGGCGAAAGGTTGGAAGCAATCGTTTAAATACCAAGATAAACAACGTCCTAATGCTGCTATTGGTGAGGAATATCGGCCTCATTTTTTTAGAGGCCAAAAAGGTATTCCTGAAAGAGATAATTGAAAACACATTCTAACTAGAATAAAGGAGGATTTATGAGGGCATTTATGATATGCCTATTCCATGTAAGGGCAAACTCAGTTTCTTTATGCCTATGGAGTTAAAATGAAGACTTATCTTGGTATCGATGTTGGTTCAGTTACTACTAAGCTGGTTTTGCTTGACGAGAGTAACGAACTTTTAGCCTCCATTTACTTGCGCACTCAAGGTAATCCAGTTGACATGATAAAACAGGGCATGGAAGAAATAAGAAGGCAGATACCCCCCAATGCTGAGGTTCGCGGTGTGGCTACTACAGGAAGTGGGAGGACACTAGCTGGAGTTATAGTCGGAGCAGATTTGGTAAAGAACGAAATCACAACTCATGCTGTTGCTACTATGTCACGTGTGCCAGATGTGCGGACTATTTTTGAGATTGGAGGGCAGGATAGCAAAATTATCATAATTCGTGACGGAGTGGTGACTGATTTTGGCATGAATTCGGTATGTGCTGCTGGCACTGGCAGCTTTCTAGACCATCAAGCTGAGCGCTTAAACATGCGAGTTGAAGACTTTGGGCCTCGTGCCTTGAAAAGTAGTAATCCAACACGCATTGCCGGGCGCTGTACTGTCTTTGCTGAGTCAGACATGGTACATAAACAACAGATGGGCTACCCCCTCAACGATATTGTATATGGGTTATGCCAGGCGATGGTGCGTAATTACTTAAACAACGTTGCTCTAAACAAGGAGGTTCAGCCCAAGATCACATTTCAGGGTGGTGTTGCTTTCAACAAAGGGATAGTCAGGGCATTTGAGGAAACTTTCAATACGGAAATTTATGTCCCTCTCCACAATGAACTTATGGGTGCTATTGGAGCAGCGATACTGGTTCAAAGTAAAATGAGAGGCAACGGCTATAAGACGAAATTCAAGGGATTTGGTATTACTCAAACAGAATTTGAGGTGTCCTCGTTTGGGTGTAAGGGTTGCCCTAATCTTTGCGAAATCTCTCAGATTTCTGCTGATGGCAAGACCCTGTCCAGATGGGGAGGGCGTTGTGGCAAATGGGAAAGAGTAGAGGTTACATAATTATAAAAGGAAGTCCATCGGATATGATATTTCAGAGAGTTATTGTAAAATGGCTCTGAATAGGAATAAGCAAGGGGCTTTATGAAGGTAGGGCTGATTGACCTGGATAGGAAAGGGTTTCCTAATCTGGCTTTAATATCGTTCCGCCCAGCGGGAAGTTATTTTTTACCCCCGCAATTTTAATCAAGGAACCTGGAAAGCATCAAGCTAACTACTATGAGGAGAGTTGCAACAGCAGAAATCAAGTATAACCCAGCCCCAGCAGCTAAACCCACAGCAGCAGCAGCCCACATGCTCGCTGCAGTGGTTAGCCCTGTTACTTCCCCTGCCTGAGGGCCACGAAATATAACGCCACCACCAATAAAGCCGATACCAACCACTACACCGGCGGCAACTCGTGAGGGATCACCCACACCACTAAAACCAAAAATAGAAACCACCGCGAACAGAGCTGCCCCTACAGCAATCAAAATGTACGTACGCATTCCCACTGGCTTGCCAGCTCGTTTTCGTTGGTAGCCAATAGCTGTGCCTAAAACGGCAGCCAGAAGCAAGCGCAATATCATTTCCAATTAAGTTTTTTTCTCCCCTTGCTTAGAAAGCTGCACACCTGCTCCAGCGGCAAGGTATTTAGTATATGCCGAGGCTCACACCAGGCTCGCCGTGCTACACCAACGCCAAAGCGCATAAAATCTAAGTCTGCCACGGTATGAGCATCGGTGTTAATAGCAAGCTTCACCCCTAATTCCCTGGCCCGAAAAGCATGAATATCGTTCAAATCAAGCCTACCTGGCCAAGCATTAATTTCCAGCACCTTATTATTTTTAACCGCTGCCTGCATGATAGCCTCTAAATCTATGGCTATGGGGGGCAGGTGCTCCCCCAGGGAACGGCCGGTAGGATGAGCAATAATATCAATATCCGGGTCTCTTATAGCACTTAGCACTCTCCGTGTCATTTTCTCCTCACTCTGGTCCATAGCAAGGTGCACAGCACCGATGACTATGTCTAGCTGGGATAGAATTTCATGCGGTAAATCTAATGTACCGTCTGGGAAAATATCAACCTCGATGCCGGTGAGCACATGGATGCCATCTAACCTCTCACGAAGTGTCCTGATCTCAGCAATTTGTCTCCTTACTCCTTCCGCATTAATCCCATAAGCTGCAGAGTGGTCGGTGATTGCTATATATTGGTAGCCCAACTTTTTGGCAGCTAGAACCATCTCCTCAATGGAATTACGTCCGTCGCTCCAATCAGTGTGACTATGGAGGTCCCCCTTTATATCGGATAATTCCACGAGCGTTGGTAAAGTTCCTTGTTCAGCCCTCTCCACCTCGCCCTGAGCTTCCCTGAGCTCAGGCGGAATATACTGAAGTCCTAGCCGATGGTAGAAATCCTCCTCAATGGCAAATTTCTCCAGCTCACCTGTGGTTAAATCAGTGATGCCATATTCACTCAACTTCAAGCCGTGCCTGCGTCCTCTCTCCCTCAGTGAGATATTATGCTGCTTGCTACCGGTAAAATACTGAAGCATGGAGCCAAAGGAGTCATGCTCCACCATGCGTAAGTCAACCTGTAATCCTCCAGGAGCAATAGCACTTGCCTTTGTTGAGCCTTGAGCTAACACCTGCCCCATATGAGGTAAGGCAACAAAGGTGTCTATAACTTCCTTAGGGTTATCTGCGGTGCCCATAAGGTCGATATCACCCAGAGTTTGCCTGAAGCGGCGCAAACTGCCAGCACAAGTTAAATTCCTCACTCCGGGAAGGGAGCGAAGGGAGCCAAGTATCTCATCTACAATGGGTAAAGCTTCCCCGATGGGAATGCGCTGGGCTTTGCGCCTCAGGCTCTGAATCTGCTGCAGCATATTAGCTGCAGTCTTATCGCCAAGGCGAAAAACTGTAGCCACTTTGCCATTGTGTATTGCTTGCTCTAAGGCGTCAACTGAACTTATCCCTAGCTCACTGGAAAGCTTGTTGGCTGTCTTGGGGCCTATTCCCGGAATGGCCAGGAGAGCGTTATTTTTCATGTGTCATCAAACCTTTCCCTATTTGTTTTATTTGGGCGACCAAGACCCCGTCCCGTACAGTGTCCGAATCGGGGTCTTGGTCGCCCGCTATACATAGTTATTGAGACTCACGTCCCTATTTCAGATGTACGTTCAGTATGCTATAGTCATTCAACCAGGATACAGGGCCACCTACCGTATTTACCCAGCCCTCAAACTTATCAGTTCTGTGAACAGTAATGATTTCCTCCCTGGCCAGGAATATACGCGCCAAATCCTCAGCCATGATCTCCTGCATCTCGTATAGAATCGCCTTCTTTGTCTCCAAGTCTTTCGCGCAGGAATTCTCAACCCAGAGTTGATTAAAGCGAGGGTTACTCCAGTAAGTTGGGTTCCACCACTCTCCTCCAGCGTCCCAACCAACATCTTCCTGCCATACCCAGTCCGACCATGGAT
>CAZEQL010000016.1:0-22113 GCA_964514415.1 uncultured Dehalococcoidales bacterium | reverse complement strand
TCTCGCCTTATGACATACAGAGACTTCTGAAGGAGAAAGGCAAATATCTGAATCACGTTACCATCTATCGCATACTTGATTTATTTTGTAGCCTCAATCTAGCCCACAAAGTGCTATCGAGTGGTGGATTCGTGAAGTGTAGTTTGGGCGATAAGAAGGGATGTCATCGCTTCGTGGTCTGCCGCCGCTGTGGCGCCATTCAGGAGTTTGCCGATAAGGAATTATGTCGGGGGGAAGATAAGTTTGCCCAAAATCTTGGCTTTCACACTGAGTATCACCTTTCCGAGTCTTCAGGGCTTTGTGCTAATTGCTATGGAAAGTAATTTAGATAGTAAAGAGACCTTTCGTTCCTAATCCAACAAACCGGGGAAATGGGCAAAAGAATAGTAAAAGAGCTTAAGAGGCATGCCCCCTTCACTGCTTCAGGTGCTGCCACAGGCATTATCATCATGGCTATAATGGTCTTTGGCAATGTTCCCTCCAGTGTTTCCCACACTATTTTTTACACCTTACATCCGATCCATGTTGTATTAAGTGCACTTGTAACTGCAGCGATGTATATGAAAGACCGGAAGGGCAGAATCTGGGTGGCGATTTTAATTGGCTGGACAGGATCGATTGGAATAGCTACGATAAGCGACACCATAATTCCTTATTTAGGGGGAGCTTTACTTCATGTTCCGATGGAATTCCATGTGCCCTTCCTCGAAACTACAAAAATGCCTGTTATTGGAATCGAAAAGTGGAAGATTGTAAACTCTGCAGCGATTGTTGGCACTGCAGTTGGTTGTTGGAAGCAAACAACTAGAATCCCACATGCTGGGCACGTGCTATTAAGCACATGGGCGTCATTATTCTACTTCACAGCATTTGGGATAGCTGATTGGATTCCTTTGCTTCCCTTTATCTTTTTGTTTTTATTCCTTGCAGTTTGGATTCCCTGCTGCACCAGCGACATAGTATATCCTCTTCTATTCGTTAGGAAGAAGAAAAATTTATCTTTGCAAGGTGAGGAGGATAAAGTTTTCGTTGGTCAGCCGCCATTAAAAAGGTAGCTGCTTTTATGCTAGTATATACTAGCAGTTTACTGCAGAGGAGCAGCTTGTTCGATCGATTAAAGAAGATAACCCGTCTTTTTGAGCGAGAATCGTTTGGGGGAGAAATTTGGGAGGAGTTGGAGGAGTTGCTCATCTCAGCCGATGTCGGCATAGAGACGACAGACAAGCTCGTGGCAAGAGTCAAGCAGCGAGTGAAAATAGACAAACTGGCAGAGGCATCACAAATACGGTCAACTTTGAAACAGGAGATGGTGAACCTGCTGAGTGTTCCTGCTTTACCTTGTCATCCTGAGCCCCTTCACTTCGTTCAGGGCGACAAAAGTGGATGTCCTTCTGAGCGAAGCGAAGAATCCCCCCAAGTTATTCTTGTGGTTGGAGTAAATGGCTCAGGTAAAACGACTAGCATTGCTAAATTAGCTTACGCTTTTACTTCGCAAGGCAAGAAGGTTATTCTAGCAGCATCCGATACCTTCAGGGCGGCAGCTATAGACCAGCTTAAGTACTGGGGTGGAGAAATTGGTGCTGAAGTTATTGCTCACCGTCCTGGCGGCGACCCCGGGGCAGTAGCCTTCGATGCTATCCAGGCGGCATGTAATCGCCATGCCCAAGTCGTAATTATCGATACTGCTGGGCGCCTTCATACCAAGTTTAATCTCATGGAAGAGCTCAAGAAGATAAAGAGGGTAGCAGCTAGACAGAATTCTTCAGCCCTCCATCAAATCTTATTGGTAATGGATGCCACTACAGGACAAAATGGTCTGACCCAAGCAAGGTATTTTACCCAAGCCATAGGAATAACCGGGATTTTTTTAACTAAGCTAGATGGCACAGCCAAGGGAGGAATAATTTTTGCTATCTGTAATGAATTAAACATACCTATTGCCTACATAGGTACTGGTGAAAAATTGCAGGATATAGCCGTTTTTAATGCTGCGACTTTTGTTAATGCCATATTCTCTTAGCTTGGTTTTCCGTGTCATTGCGAGGTATGAAATGCCGCAGCAATCCTAAAAGTAAGGTGAGATTGCTTTCCCTTGCTCGCAACGGCTACAATGTGTAAGGAGTTAATATGGAAGCCCAGGTGAATAAGCTTGCTGAGCAGATAGAGAAGAGATTACCTCTAGAAGATGGGACTGTATATAGTCGCAGGAAGGGAGTCCAGCCCTTTTCCGTGCCTCCCTTGCAAGATTATATCCCTATAGTGGGCGAAGAGAAAATAGAAAAGCTACAGACCCTTGCCGCAAAGCTCAAAGGGGTAAGGATATTGGAGGTCAATTCCTCAGCGGTGGGTGGGGGTGTGGCTGAGATGCTTTATTCTCAGGTGCCATTCTTAAATGAGCTGGGAATAGAAGATGAATGGAAAGTGGTGTGTGGAACAGAGGCATTTTATCGAGTGACAAAAACCATTCACAACCTTTTGCAAGGTAAAAAGGGTACCCTCACTCCTGATATGATAAAGATTTATTATTATACTCTCAGGGAGACTGCAGACATCTATTCTGAGGACCATAATAAATATAAGCCAGATATAGAAATTGTACATGACCCACAGCCACTCGGCCTGGCGCGGTACTTAAAAAGAGAAGGCGAAAAATGGCTGTGGAGGTTTCATATTGATGTGGAGGCGGAAACATTCGAGAAGAGTCCTGCTTTGTGGGAATTTATCACATTTTGGGCCACCTTTTACGATGCCGTTATATTCTCCGGCGCTCATTACGTAGTAGACTGTTGGCCTCTGCAGAAGTATATAATTCCTCCTTTCATCGACCCCCTTTCCAACAAGAATAAGGAGTTAGACTCTAGCGAAATTGCTAAGGTATTGGAGAAATATGAAATAGATCCAAGCATACCTATGCTAGTTCAAGTAGGCAGATTTGACCCCTGGAAGGGCATTGATACCAGCATCAATGCTTACAGGATTGCCCAAAAGGAAGAGAAGTGCCAGCTAATAGTAGCTGGCAACATGGCTGCCGATGACCCCGAGGGAGAGAGGATATTTAACCAAGTCTGCGAAGAAACCAAAAACGACCATGGTATTCATGTCCTCAGGCTTCCAGATGATGTGGCAGTAAATGCTCTGGAGGTAAACGCGCTGCAAAGAGCTGCCAGAATAATATTACAGCCTTCTACCAAGGAAGGCTTTGGGCTGGTTATCACTGAAGCCCTGTGGAAGAGGAAGCCAGTGATAACCAGGGAGGTAGGCGCAATCCCTATTCAGGTTAGGGATGGGGAGACTGGCTTCTTCATCACTTCAGCCAAGAAAGCGGCAAGGAGAATAGTTCGCTTATTGAGAAACCCGAAGGAGGCGGAGTTAGTTGGAGGGAAAGCCCAAGAATATGTAAGGGAACATTTTCTTATGCCTGACAGGGTGGCGGATTATCTGAAAGTTGCCAATTACTTCATTAACAATGAAGTAGATGAGGATTCCATAATTAGTTATCACCCCTGGCACAAGCTCAGCAAGAGAAAAAGCTAGATGCTCACCATTAGCGTAGACCCCGTTGCCTTCACCATTGGTTCTTTCACTATACGGTGGTATGGAATTATGGTGGCTCTGGCGATCATAACACTGCTGGTTATCACTTTGCGAGAGACAAAAAGGCTGAGCATTTCGCAAGATTTTATTTACAGCCTATTCCTCTGGGGCATTATCGGCGGTTTCGTTGGAGCCAGGTTAGTTTATCTCGTCGACCAACTTGTGGCTCATCCAAAGGAACCCGTTCAGATAATTGGCTTTGCTGGATTAGGGCTCTACGGAGCTGTCTTTGGTGTCCTTGCAGCGGTATGGATTTACATGAGGGTGAAGAAGACTCCTTTTTCTAATCTTGCTGGCGTAGGCGATGCCATTGCTGTTGGAGCGCCTCTGGCTCAGGCCATAGGTAGAATTGGTTGCACCCTGAATGGTTGCTGCTATGGCAAGCCCAGCCCCTTCAGCTCTTTCCCTGGTGCAGTGCTTTACACTCCACGAGATACTATGCCTCCGCAATATTGGGGAGCGCCGCTTTACCCCACTCAGATTTATTTTCTGCTATGGAATCTGATAGTTTTCGCTGTACTATGGTACTTCCGTGGGAAGCTCAAGCCACAAGGCTCTTCGTTCCTTCTCTACCTTTGCCTTTATGCTGCTGGCGATTTTGGCTTAAGATTTTTCCGTGTAAACGACCCATTTCTTACCTTGGGCAGTTTTAGCTTGCAGCAGGGCCAAGTTATCAGCCTGGTGATATTGGTAGTTGCCATACCCTTGTTTATCATTAAAATACGCCGGTCTCGTGGAAGGGTGACTTCTCCCCCCACCTGATTTCTCTAACGGGGCTGGCTCGGAGCAAAGTCACAAAGGTTAAGACATAGCACTTCCTCACCATTCCACCAACCTCTCTCCACGTTATACACGATATCTATGTAAGCTGGGATTCCCTCCCGGGTTTTTTGTGAGCCAAATTCCACAGCTCTCCAGGTTATATTTCCTTGTTTGAGTTTTAGTTCTAAATGCTTACCCTGGTTGCCAAAGTTGCGGCATTCGACTACCTCAACGTGGCGGCTGAGAAAGGTAGGCTGTGGATTGCCTTGACCAAAGGGACTCAATTTTTGAAGTAAGTTAAAGGTATCGCCAGCAAAGATGGATAAAGGAATTTCAGCATCAATAACCAACTTAGGACAAAGCTCAAGGTGGGATAACTCACTTGTAGCTAATCCCATAATTCTTTCCTCTAGCTGAGCTAAATTCTGACGTGCCAAAGTAAAGCCGGCAGCCATGGGATGGCCGCCAAAGCTAAGAAGCAAGTCCTGGCATTTCTCCAAGGCAGACGCCATATTGAATTCAGCTATACTTCGAGTGCTGCCCTGGCACACTTCAAAGCCGAGGCTGAGAATGATAGTCGGCTTGTGAAATTCGTCTGCCAGCTTGCCGGCAACAAGGCCAATAACCCCAACAGGATAACTGTCATCGCCTGCTATAAGCAATGGAAGATGCATCTTGTTAGCTAGTTTCTCCTTTACTTTATTTAGCACTTCACTAGTTAATTTTTGTCGCTCAGCATTCTTTTCTTCTAGTTCCACTGCTAGAAGACGAGCTTCTTCAGGCGAGTCAGTGGTAAGCAATCGATAGCCGGTGGAGGCATTGTCAATTCTACCGGCAGCATTGAGTCGAGGTCCCAGGACCCAGGAAATGTGCCCAGCATCGAGCCCCCCTAACTTTAGCCCAGCTAACCTAACTACCTCTTTGATTCCAATGCGGTGAGTATTATTAAGCGCGGTCAGTCCTGCTTTTACCAGATAACGATTCTCACCAGTAACAGGAACCATATCAGTGACAGTACCTAAAGCTACCAAATCTAATACTTTGGTAAGAAATTCCTCCTTGCCGCGTTGGTGGAGCAATGCCTGTAGAAGCTTAAAGGCAATGCCTACGCCAGCTAAGTTTAAATAGGGGTATCGTGAGTCCTTCCGTTTAGCATCAACTACGGCTATTGCTTGAGGCAAATTTGCTAATGGGAGATGATGGTCAGTGATAATCAGGTCTATTCCCCTTTCCTGAGCTTGCTTTGCTCCCGCAAGGTCGGTAATTCCACAGTCAACGGTGATAATTAGTCCAGCTCCCTGGTTATGGAGTTTTTCTATAGCAGCGAATTTCATTCCATGGCCTTCGTCAAAGCGACTAGGTATATAGGGTATAACTTTGCCACCGAGCCAGGATAATCCTTCAACGAGAACAGTTGTAGCTGTGATACCATCGACATCGAAGTCGCCATAAATGGCAATTTGCTCCCCTGCACGCAAAGCTCTGTAGATTCTACTTACAGCCTGTAACATGTCAGGAAGTAGAAAAGGATTGCCCTGGAGTCCATAGTCAGCAGCTAAGAATAGTTCGACCTCGTCTGGTTTAACGCCACGATTGTAAAGTAGTTGAGCAAGCAGCGAGGAAACGCCACAAGCGTGTAAGTATTCATCCGGTACTGGAGGTAAAAGCTGCCACTGCCGACTCAATGCCATGTCTCTCCTTAATAGCTTTTGGTTAAAGGCTCTAACTATATCACAGGGAGGATTGTAATTAAAAGATTCCTTAGCAAAGTTTGACCATTCGAACAAGCAACAAATATAATCCATCTTGATGAAGGTAGCCTTTTATACATTGGGATGCAAACTAAACCAAGCAGAAACGGAATCCTTAGCCGGTCAGTTCAGTAAGGCTGGGTATCAGCTTGTATCACCTGGTGATATGGCTGACGTTTACATCGCTAATACTTGCACAGTCACTCATATCGCTGATCGTAAATCGCGCCATTGGCTCAGATTAGCAAGACGGAGAAATCCTCAGGCTTTAATCATTGCCACTGGATGTTATGCCCAAAGAGCTCCTGAAGTGCTGGCTCCTATTGCTGACTTCGTCCTTGGTAATGAGGAGAAAGAGCACCTGCTTGAAACTATAAAAGGCTTGCCATTGCGAGCCCACCCCTTTGCCATTGCGAGTCCCTCTCTTTGTCATTGCGAGCAAAGCGAAGCAATCTCTAGCACCTCCAGAGTTCGTAGTCTAATAAAGATTCAGGATGGATGCCATAGCCCTTGCGCTTACTGCATCGTACCTCGAGTAAGAGCTCGTGAATATTCTGTGCCTGCTTCTCAAGTTATCGGGGAAATTAAGGAAAAAGTAGCCATGGGTTATAAAGAAGTTGTTCTCACAGGAACCAAGGTCGGAACTTATAGAGATGGTGGTATTAGCCTTAGAGATTTAGTGGAGTGTATTCTTTGTGATACAAATATAGAAAGGCTTCATCTTTCTTCACTACAACCCCAAGAAATCTCTCCTGAATTTCTTGCCCTGTGGCAAGACAGCATCCTGAGCATTGGTGAAGGATTTAGACTTTGTCGCCACTTCCACTTAGCCCTGCAAAGTGGAAGCGACAGTATGCTTCAAAGGATGAGGCGGCACTATTCCCTGGACGATTATCAAAAGGTGGTGAGTTTAATTAAAGAAGCAATACCAGGAGTAGCTATTACTACGGATGTTATAGTTGGTTTTCCCGGAGAGAGTGATGAAGAGTTTGAACAAAGCTATCGCTTTTGTCAGCAAGCCCGCTTCGCCAACATCCATGTTTTCCCCTTCTCACCTCGTCCCAGAACTCAGGCTGCCAAAATGCTTAATCAAGTAAGCGATAGTGTAAAGAAGCAACGTAGTCGGAGAATGCTGAAGCTATCACAGCTCTCTAAACACAATTTTGAAGAACAATTTCTGGGGCGAACTATGCCTGTTTTATGGGAGAAGGAAACAAGTCCAGGAAGCAATATATACTCAGGGCTAACCGACAACTATATCAGAGTATTTACCCAAAGTAAGGAGTCTCTATCCAATAAAATTGTGCCAACTAAACTAGTAGAATTTCATAACTCAGGGATGTGGGGAGAATTAATTGAAAGCCCAGGGTAGGCAATAGTGCTAAAATGAAAGCTCGTAAGGGCAGATGAGAAGGTGCCTCAATGAAGAAAAGAATCAAAAAAGTTGCTTGGATTTTCTTAGGAGTGGCTTTCCTGTGTAGCATCGAATTTGGTGCATTTTGGGGTTCAATATACATCCTGAAACATTGGCTAGATCCTTCTGCAATTCCCGAGAGAGCTAGCCTTATAGCAGTCGTGTTTTTCGTAGTTCTCTTCTTCGCTCCAGCTACATTTCCCTGGAGTCGTTTTGACTAAAAGTGAGCTCAAAAAGTTCAACATTGGAGAGGCAAGGATATAATTACCTTACTTAAAAGTTGGTTTTTCAAAGAAATTGTGCCAGCTAAGCCAGCAGGATTTCATAACCAAGGAATATGGGAGAACTAATGAATGAAAATTCAAGTTAACGTAAAGCCCAATTCAAAAACTGAAGAAGTTAGCCAGGAAGGGGATAACTTTGTAGTGAAAGTCAAAGAGCCGACAAAGGAAGGTAAAGCTAACCAGGCAGTCATTAAATTGTTGGCAAAGCATTTTAGCGTTCTGCAGAGCCAGGTCAGGATTGTAAGTGGCCTTAGGGGTAGGAATAAGGTTATTGAGATTGTGGAAAACTAGCAGTCGCATTGAAGGAAGGGGTACAAGGAGTTGACAAGGAAGATAGAAGCAGCATATGCTTGCAATATGGAAATATTGCAAGAGAGAAATAAATGATGGATGATATTCAGCAAAAGGCTTATGCCGACCAGGTAACCGCGATGGTGCATGGTTTCGTGCAGGTGTGGATAAAGTTCGAAGCCATGGTACACGAGAAGCTGGCTGAAAATCAGAATCGCCCCGGCGGGATACGGCCCGAAAGCGAGCCGCACGCTAACGCCAACTATGGTCTCTTTTACCGTGTGAGCAGCAGCATCTATCAGGAGAATAACCCAACAATGGGGGAATTAAGTAACGCCCTTTCGGTGCCACTAAGCACAGCAACGCGGATAGTCGATTGGCTAGTAACCAGGGGATACGTACAAAGGTTGCCTGATCCAGAAGACAGGAGGGTAGTTCGGGTAGCTCTCACAGATAAAGGGCAGGAGCTTCACAGAACTATTGCACGCTATATAGGAGCCCATGTTCAGCAAATCTTGTCTTGCTTGACGGTCGAAGAGCAGACCACGCTGTTTGCCCTGATTCAGAAAGTAGTATCCGCTTTAAAAGAAGTAGCAGAGTAAAGATTTTACGACTCCTATCTTCAGAATGAAATGCTTGTAGATTCGGGGATTATCTGAGCAAAGTGAAATATATTTCTATAAAGTCAATAATGGGGAATTTGGCGGTAGTCTTATTCCTAGCCTTTAAGTCTATTATTAGAGGCAACAGATGGGTGCCGATTTTGCTTGTTATCGTCATGTCTTTTAGCTTTGTCAATCTGATTTTTACGTCATCAATCATCACTGGAGTGATGCGTACTATGGATGATCAACTGGTTAACGCTGTATTCTCCAATGTGGTCATCAGTCCTGAGGAAGACGAACACTATATCGACCATGTGAGTCAGTTGGAAAAGAAGATAGAGCAGGTTTCAGGTGTAGCTGGAGTCGCCGCTCATTTAAACAACAGCGCCTTCATCGAGTATCAGTGGCGACAGAAGATGTCGCCAACAGATCGGGGTAAAAGTGGCACTTGGCAGGTGATCGGCATTGACCCTCAACAGGAAGCTAATGTCACTACCATTAGTAGCAGCCTCATTGCAGGCGGTTATCTGGACGAGGGCGACCGTGATGAAATTGTTCTGGGTGTAGAGATAGCTGGTGGCGAAAGCGCGCAGAACGAACAATTTCTTACTCTAGGCGGGGTGGAAATTGGGGATAAAGTGCGCCTGACATATCCCAATGACATTCAGCGGGAATATACAGTCAAGGGAATCTTTCGCTCTCGGGAAATGGCGTTAGCGGATAGTCTGGCATTTGTTACTCGAAAGGAGATGGCATCAATATTGGGCCGAGATATCTTTTATGACAGAGCCAGCCAGATTCTGGTCAGAGCTGAACCTCGTGTGAGTGAGGATAGGCTTATTGAGGAATTTAAAGCCATAGGTATCGGTGGAGAAATCAGGAGCTGGTATGAGTATGGTGGTGCTATACGAAGTACGATCTCAACTTTTGAGATTATTGGTGCGCTCATTAATGGTATTGGGCTAATAGTAGCTGCTATCGTGATGTTTATTGTGATTTATATTAATGTAATAGGCAAGAAGCGGCAGATTGGTATCTTACGGGCCATTGGCATTTCTCAAGGCACTATAGTCGGATCTTACCTTTTTCAAGCTTTATTCTATGCCATTTCCGGCGTGGTCCTCGGCTGGCTTGTAGTTCGCTTTTTGCTTCTACCTTATTTCGTCAATAATCCCCTCGACCTACCAATAGGACTGGTGACTTTGATTGCACAACCTTTGGCTATAGGAGCCTCCACACTGGGGCTGATTGTAGCTGCTGCTCTGGCGGGAGTTATTCCCGCTTGGGCGATGATGAAACAAAGTATTATCAAAAGTATCTGGGGGGCTTGAATTTTATGATTATAGCGCGGGATTTGCAAAAGATTTATGGTCAAGGCACAAGTGCCACCCATGCCTTGAAAGGCATCAACATAGGAGTTAAGACGGGGGAGTTCGTGGCTATTATGGGTAGAAGTGGCTCGGGTAAATCGACACTGCTGCACCTTTTGGGACTTTTGGATATGCCGACAAGCGGGGAGATTTATATTGAGGATACGGATGCGCTGAAATTAAATGAAAGGGAAAGAGCCAGATTTCGCCTGGAAAGGCTGGGTTATGTTTTTCAGGAGTATTCTCTTCTTGGTGAATTGACGGTTTTGGAAAATGTTTACCTGCCGGCCCTTTGCTCTACTCGCCAGAACAATTATAAGAAGCGTGCAGCGGAGTTGCTGGAGGTTGTTGGCTTGGGGAAAAGGATGTCCCATTATCCCAGTGAAGTGTCTGGCGGTGAACAACAGAGGGTAGCCATTGCCCGTGCCCTGGTTAACGAACCGAAAATGCTGTTTGCCGATGAACCAACGGCAAGCCTGGATGCAGCATCTGCAAGGGTTATTCTGGAGCTATTCAAAAAGCTGAACGAAGATTTGGGACAAACAATCGTCATGGTAACGCACGAGCCTGAGGACGAGAAATACGTGGATCGCGTAATCTGGCTGGCGGACGGACTTGTTAAGTAGGAAAGCACATATCTAAACTGCTCCGCTAGTTGGTGGGAGGTGGCATAGGGAATGGAGCTCTTCGGGGTGAAGGCTGGCTCGGCGGTTATACTGGGAAAATCCCGCTTCCAAATCGTCATAAAACATGTAGGTGATTTTATTTTCCAAGAAGAGAGGGTGCCCAATATAGGATGAACTGGTTAGCTCTTGCTGGAGCTTTCTTCGTCTGGTTTTTGGAGCAAGCTAAAATCTTCCTTTGTAATAATTTTAACCCCGTTTCTCTTCAATAATGCTGCAGTACCGCCATCGCCAGCAATCAAATTTTGGGGAATTTGCGATATCAGCTTAAAATCTGGTAGCACATCGAAGAGGGAATATCTACAGCAGCGTAGATAGCCTTATGCTCTGTAGCAGAGAAGATGTAATTCGGCTACCCCCCTCGGAGTATATCAAGTGAAAATATAAGCCCGAAGTTAGCTTAGATTCTCTCTTATTTCACCATTAGGCAGCATGTTGTCGGGGTGGCACTCGCCTCTTTCTTCCATCCAATATCGCATGCATTTCTTATTACTAACCAAGCAGTAATTTTCCACCCAGTATCTCTCAAGTTTCCCTTCGCCTGTAAATCGCTTTATTGGGCAGCAGGAATACCACTTACAAATGCTCATTTTTTAAACTCAGCTTCTTACCGAGAATCCTTCTTAGCATTTCTGTGGTTTCTTAAAATGCCATCTATGCCAAATTAAAAGTCGACTTTAGAAAAGCGGTGACCTTTCCTGTGGTCAAAGGGGAGGTTAAAAGAGTGGTTACATGAGTACCAGGAAGCCATGTTATGGGAGGCTTGCCGCATGCCTCCCATAAATCCAATGTAGAACGTTTTGGGATAGCTTGATCCTCTAAGGCATTAACCATTAACATTGGACGTCCACGAAGATTAGAAGAAAAGGTGATAGGGTCAAACCAGAAACATTCCTTAAGAGGAGTAACGTTCTCGAATCCCTTCTTAGCAATATCCTCCAAGTACGCAGGGTAATGGCTATAAACATAACGACATTCTTCCCGTGTGCAGCAACGAGGATCACTGCGCATTCTTTTAACAATACGAGCCCGGCTACCCCAGGTTATCTCCTCAGCATTCCCTCCACTGAGTAAAAATGCGCCAGTTTTAATGCGCTCATCCACCCCCATAGCTAGAGTAGAAACCATCCCTCCCAAGCTCATCCCAATTATTGCTACCTGCTCATCATCTATTTCCTCTCTTTCTCTGCCCCAATCTACTACTTGGCGTACGTCTATGACTGAGATCTGGGAAACTTCAAGCCACTCAGCAGCAGTGACGGGTGTGAACTGCCCTTTCATAATCTTTGGTGTACGGGATGAGTGGAATACAAGACGCAGGACGAAAGAGGCTATTCCCGCTTTAGCAAGATGGGTTGCTAATATCTTACATGGTATTAAAGTTACATCTCCTAAAGCATGGAGTATTATGGCAAATGGAAAGCGCTCTCCATTTCGTGGCACGAAATACTCGCCCGAGGCGATATTGCTTTCTTCATAGTGAGCAGGATGAGCACTAGCAAAGGCAACCTCATAGCAAGACCACTTCTGAGTTACCTTTTTCAGCCGCAAGTTAAAAATTGGTTTAACCTTGGGGTAATCATATGGGTTCATCTCTCAAAACCAGTTTAACAATCGAAGTCTACCTAACCAAGCAAGCTATGCTTCTCCTTCACTTACAATTCTGCTTCCGCACCGCTTCAATAATGCTGCAGTAACGCCATCGCCGGCAATCAAATTTTGAGAAAATGTGCCATCATATATTTGCCCACACCCACATGAGAAGCTTTTAGATTTTCCGATAAGTTCTTTGATAGAGACAGCATCATATCCCTTTGTTCCTGTTCCTGACCCCTTTCCCTCCTTCCTGTATTTAAAGACTTCAGCGCTACACTTAGCGCACTTTATTGCTATCATTTCAATCTTCATCTCCAATTAGATTGCGTACAGGCCTGTGTTTCATTCTGGATTTCTTGAGACCATTTAGAAAGTAGGTGGCAGGCTCTCCTGGTTGACGTTTCTCAGTAGCTGTGATAAGCCTTTCCAAGACACCAATGGGATAACAGTAAATAAGCTCTCCAACTGAGCCAGTGCTGATGCCAAATTTAAGCAAGTCAGTTTTGACCCTTTTAATTCTTACCCAATACTTCTCTTTTTCCGCTGTCCTCATTGCTTTCATAAAGGTATCACACTCAGAGGTAATTAGTGTAATATTGACTTTGGAGTGCGGATAAAGATAATTGGGACGGAATCGTTGGGGGTTCGTGGATTGTGTTGTGTGGTTGAGACCGAGGGTCGCAAAATAGTTATTGATCCAGGGGTGGCGTTGGGATATAGGCGACATGGCTTGTTGCCTCACCCAGTTCAAGTTGCTGTGGCTGAGAGAGTCAAAGTTGCTATTGAGAAGGCGCTGGAAAATGCCACAGACGTGGTGATTAGCCATTATCACGGTGAGCATCACCCGATGGTCAATGCCAATCCTTACCAGCTTTCGGCAGACCAAGTTGCTGAGTCATTGAAGCATCCCAGGTTGTGGACAAAGGGGATACAAAATGTTTCTCCTGCTCAAGTTCATCGAGTTAAGGCTTTAGCCCAAAGGCTCAATCGAGCACTTCCAGCTTCAGAAGGACTAAGCGATGGATGTTTGAGTTTCTCTCCTCCTGTCCCTCATGGTGAACGAGGCAGAGGCGGCACAGTGATGATGACTCGCATTGAAGAGGAAAACGAAGTCTTCGTGCATGCCTCAGATATTCAGATGCTTAACGATGAGGCAATTGAGCAAATACTTGGGTGGCAACCAACCGTGGTGCTGGCGTCAGGACCACCTATTTATTTGCCAAGCCTGACCTGGGAAAAGCGGGAGGAGGCACTACATAGAACCTTAATGTTGGCCAAGGAAGTTGACATACTCATCCTGGATCATCACCTAATGCGCTCTAGAGAAGGGGAGAAGTGGCTGGATTGGGTTTCTTCTTTGCACGGGTCTGAAGACCCATGCCTACATCACAAAGTTATCTGTGCTGCTGATTTCATGGGGCGGAATCGCAATTTGCTTGAGGCAGAAAGAGTCCTCTGGTACAAAAAAATGCCGGTGCCCAAAGGGTGGCATGAAGCTTATGCTCGCGGCGAGGTAAATACAAAAGCTTATCAAGACTTAGATAATGGCATCAAGAAAGTGCCATAATAAAACAGGCGCAACTTCAAATTGAAGGAGCGTTGCATTGGTTAGAGGTCGTGTTGCCACCAAAGTAATCCCATTGGCAAACTTAAATTAGCTGGCTTTTAGTTAGACGAAGATAATCCAAATGACCATTGAAGAAGCCATCGAGCTGCTGGAGCAAAAATATGGGCCCCGAGAGTGGCAATCAAAAAGGGACCCTATCGATGTGCTCATAAGTACTATTCTTTCTCAGAATACTTCAGACGTAAACTCAAAACGAGCTTTTGAGTCATTAATGAATACTTTTGGTAGTTGGGAGGTTATGGTGACTGCTCCTGTGGAATATATTGCTCAAGCCATCAAGCCAGGAGGTTTATCTCGAATCAAAGCGACAAGGATAAAACAGATACTCAATAAAATTGAACGAGAACAAGGTTCTTTTGACCTTGATTTTCTCAACTCACTGAGTATATCCGAAGCTAAGAATTACCTGCTGGGTTTGCCTGGAGTGGGTCCCAAAACAGCTAGTTGTGTATTGCTTTTTGCACTGGGAAAGCCATGTTTGCCAGTGGATACACATGTTTTTCGGGTAGCTAAACGATTGGGCTTGATTGATTCTAAAGTTTCTGTAGAACAGGCACATCAATTATTACAAGAACAAGTCCCAACATCAAAAGTATACCAGTTTCATCTCAATATGATAGAGCATGGCAGACAGATATGCCATGCCAAACGACCCCGCTGCAATGAGTGTGTGTTGAAAAATGGCTGCCCTAGTTCACGTACTCTTCAAAAAGTGTCAAACATTAGAATTAGTCAGTGAAAACTCAACAGGATTACATTAACTGTGAAGAGTGGCTGCTTTGTCTTCGTGATTATTATTACCTAGAGTAGACACAAAGAGCATTAACCCTTTTATTCCCACGATAATAACTTCCTGTCCCTCAAGTACCATTGGACCTGTGGATGAGGCTTTCCATAATTCGCCCTTGATTTGAACATACCCTTCAGGAGCAAGGGGTGTTGTTGCTCGGCATCTGTTACCAACCTCAGGTGGAATCATTACTGGCTTTTTAACCAATGCCTTCTTGCCAAGCCTGTAGGTTATATAGTCATATGCTCCCAGGGCAACCACCAAAAGGATGAGCCCCCATAGGGGAAGGTTTATCCCAAACCGTGGCAGCAGCCAGAGTACCACTGCCACTAAAGCTGCTTCTTCAAGGAGAGCTGTTATAAGGGAATATACTATATATCCCTTCCTCTTCTCCTGTTTCATCTCAAGTCGAAGCCATTTAAGCCATAAGCGAGGATAGGTGCTTTACTCTCTTTAACATGTTAGGATGTGTGCTGAGAATTTCCATCATCTTGTCGGTAGAGCTGAGTTTAATAGTCTTATCTCGTAGCTCCATTAATTCATAGCTATCGATAGTGCCGCTCATATCAAGATCGATTTGGGATAACTCTCTAATCTCACTCCAGGCACGGGTGGGGTCATTAACAAAGAAGGCTTTAACTCCCTCCATTTGCTTTAGTTCTGGTCGGCCTTTAAAGCGGGCATTGCTATAGACTAGTTTGTACAAAGCTGTAGCCATGTGATGTGGTTCATTGCCCAATTCAATGCTTCCCTTGTCGGCATAATATTCTCGTATGCGTGAGCCATAGAGGACAAGCAAGTTGGTAATGAAGTAAAGGACAAAGGCGCCCATGCCGACGAGGATAGCAATAGCACCACTTTGCCCTCGACCACCTAGCATCCCTCTGAACATCATACTCCAGGCGAGCCAGTACATGATGAGTGGTATGGCGGAGAGCAGGGTTATAATCATCATATCTCGATGCTTGATGTGAGACATCTCATGTCCCAGGACAGCCCTGAGTTCATCTTTGCTCAGGAGATTTAGAATGCCTTGAGTAACGCAGACTCTTCCATCCCTGTTGGTTCTGCCAAAAGCAAAGGCGTTGGGAATTGCCAACTGCGAGATGCCTACCCTGGGCTTGGGAAGATGAGCTCTCTGGGCAAGTTCAGCTATCATTTTGTGTAGCTCCGGCGCTTCTTTCTCAGAAACCCACTTTATCCTCATTGTCCAGCCTACCATATATGGGCTGACTAGATATTGGATGCCGAGGAAAACGAAAGCCAGGATAAGATAGATTAGTGCACTTCCTTCTCCCATCCAGGTCCCCACCCCGGTAATCACACCATAGAGAATGCCGAAGAGCAAAGCCACTAAAAGGAACATTCTTGTCTTAAGCCACATATATTCTTTCCTTTATCATAACTATCCTAACGCGCACTTAACAGGCTACAGGCTAATAATACAACACAGTATGTAGCTAAGCAACGGCTAAAAATTTGACAAAATCCCAAATATTGGTTAACCTTATCTAAAAAATGGTTAACAGAATAAAAGGAGAGGTACTAAAAGCTCTTCGCGAAAGCAGCGACTATGTATCTGGTGAGGTGCTGAGTAAGGAACTTGGCATCTCCAGAGTTTCCATCTGGAAACACATTCATAGCCTGAAAAAAGATGGGTACCTAGTGGAAACTTCACCCAAAGGATATAGATTGCTTTCCTCACCAGATTTGTTGCTTCCTTGCGAATTTCCTTGTTTGGAACAAAAAATTCATCATTTCCAGGAAATTGATTCCACAATGGACGTGGCAAAGGAATTAGCTAAGAAGGGAGCAAAAGAAGGAACAATTATAATTGCCGAGTCTCAAAATCGGGGAAGAGGACGCTTGAGGAGGGAGTGGCTTTCTCCTCAAGGAGGGATTTACTTTACTCTTATTTTAAGACCCAGGATAAGTCCAGTATATGCTCCCAGGATAAACCTGATGGCTTCGGTAGCTGTGGCAAGAACTATTAGGAGGCTTTTTGGATTAAGGGCAGAATTGAAATGGCCCAACGACGTTTTGGTTGAAGGAAGGAAGGTATGTGGCATATTAGCTGAAATGGATGCAGAAACGGATACTGTAAACTTTGTAAATGTGGGGATAGGTATAAATGCCAACGCCTCTATTTCTCATTTTGAAAAAACGGCTACCTTCTTGAAGGATGCATTTGGAGAGGAAATCTCCAGGAAGGATTTTCTAAGCTCGGTGGTAGCAGAAATAGCTGAGCAGCAAGCTCTGTTAACTAAAGCAGATTTGCTTGAAGAGTGGAAAAACCTCTCGGCTACATTGAATAAAAATGTGAAGATAGTTGCATCGGGTGAGGAGTTAGTAGGAAGAGCAATTGATATCGATACCAATGGAGCGCTCATACTGCAAAGCGAGGATGGTTCTTTAAGGAGTGCTATTGCCGGAGACTGTATCCACCTACTGTAAAGAAGCACTAAATCCTAAAGAATTAGGGTAAACGTTCAGCCCGTCCATGTCACCCTGAGCGAAGAGAAGGGTCTCTGGGATTCTTCGGTCGCTACGCTCCCTCAGAATGACATTTGGGTTAACAGTTACAATTTAGGAATTTGGATTTTAAATTTGTTTAGAGCTTAGAAATTAGAATTTAGGATTTAAGTTATATGTTGTACTGCCTTTTTGTTTAGTAACGTGCTGCAATTGTCCATTATTATTGCTTATTTTCTCGCCATAATTGGCATAGGGGTATGGAGTAGAAGGAAAGCAGGAAGCCAGGAAGGGTTCTTTGTTGCTCACCGTAAAGGGACTGTGCCTCTTATCACCGGCTCTCTTTTAGCCACCGCCGTGGGAGGCTCAGTAACTGTAGGGATGGCGGGTTTGGGATTCAAGCAAGGATTAACAGGCGCCTGGTGGCTTCTTGTTGGCTCTGTTGGTCTGGTGATACTGGGAGTTTTCTTTGCCAGGAAAGTGAGAATCGCTGCGCTCTACACTCTTCCGGAGCTGGTGGGGAGGCAATATAACAGCCGTGTAGGTTTGGCAGCTTCCATTCTGATTATTATCGCCTGGATAGGAGTGGTAGCAGGGCAAATTGTGGCTGCGGGGAAAGTTTTATCCCTGCTGGGAATAGGCTCTCTTCCTTTCTGGATGATTGTCTTCACCGCAGTTTTTATAGTTTATGCCATTCTGGGAGGTCAATACTCCATTATACGTACCGATGTCTTCCAGGCTTCGATACTTTTTGTTGGGATTTTCGTTACTCTAGCACTGGTTTTTCCCCATGTGGGAGGACTTGATGGACTAAAAGTTTCTCTACCTCCCAGCTATTTCTCTTTTCCGGTAAGTTCTGAGTTCGATTGGAAGATGCTCCTATCCTTCTTGATTTTCGTCGGCGCAACTTATGTGGTGGGGCCAGACATATATACTCGGCTTTTCTGTGCTAAAGAGGAAAAGACAGCACAGAAGTCAGTTTTTTTAGCAGCATTCCTTTTTGTCCCCTTAGCTTTTGCCATTACCTTAATAGGGATGAGCGCCAAGGTTCTATATCCCCAAATCGTTGCTGAACAAGCATTTCCTCAGGTGATAACTGGCATTCTCTCTCCTGGTTTAAGCGGATTAATCCTGGCTGCTTTGGTTGCCGCACTCATGTCCTCAGCAGATACATGCCTCCTTAGCCAGAGCGTGATTCTGACTGAAGATGTCTTCAAACGATTTTATCCCTCGCTCAGCGAAAGAAAAACCGTTTTGTTAACCCGTCTGAGTCTAGTCGTGTTGGGTATTATAGCACTGGGTCTGGCCATAGCCTTAAAGGGGGTGATTTCATCCCTTCTTTTTGCCTACACTGTATTCACCTGTGGATTAGTTGTTCCAGTAATTGCCGGGTTTTATAAAGAAAGGCTAAAGGTGACTCCACAGGGAGCCCTGGTGGCTCTTATAGGTGGCGGACTAACAGGGTTGGTGGGGAAGATTCCAGGGCTTGATATTCCGCTTAAAGGAGATTTACCCCTCATTGGTTTCGCTATAAGTGCTATTCTCCTTTTCGGAGTCAGCTTCCTTACCAGGAAGAGCGGATAACTTATCAGCCACAAATCCATGCTATAATGAAAAAGTGCAGGTTGCTATCGTTGGTTTGGGCCTCATTGGCGGCTCTATAGGGCTTGCCTTGAAGCAAGCTGGTGAGGAAGGATGGGAGGTGGTTGGTTATGTTCGCCGTCCTGAAGCTGCCTCTGCCGCATTGAGATTGGGAGCAATTGATAGAGCGGAAACGAACTTAAGTGATGCGGTCAAGGGAGCCCAGCTTGTTATCATTGCTACTCCCGTTTTAACTATAAAGGAAATCTTATCTCAGATAGCTGACCGTCTCCCTTATGGATGTATAGTTACCGATACAGCAAGCACCAAGTTTCAGGTTATGAAATGGGCCGAAGACCTGTTGCCACCATCGGTAGACTTCATTGGTGGACATCCCATGGCAGGAAAGGAAACCTATGGCATTCAAGCTGCTAAAGTCGGACTGTTTCAGGGATGTACTTATTGCCTTACTCCAGCAGAGAAAGCTTCGCCAAAGGCGATAGACCAGGTGGTAAATATAGTAAAGAAGCTTGGAGCCACACCTTTTTTCATTGATGCTCAGGAGCATGACAACCTCGTGGCTGGTATCAGTCACCTGCCGCTTTTGCTCTCAGCAGCTCTTGTATCAGCCACTGTAAAAGATGCCTCCTGGAATAAAATGTCTGAACTAGCTGCCTCTGGTTATCGTGACCTTACTCGCCTAGCTTCAGGAAGTCCCGAGGTGAATGCCCACATCTGTAGTAGCAACCAGAAAGCAATACTCCAATGGGTTGATAAATTTAACAAAGAATTGGATAGGTATCGCCAATTGGTAACCTCAGGAGATAAAAGGTTGGAGGAGGCTTTAGCTGAGGCTAATAAAGAAAGACAAGAATGGCTAAGCAAAACACAATAAAAACCATGAAATCTTGTCCTCGGCTGGAAGGGGAAATCACCTTGCCCGGTGATAAGTCTATCTCCCATCGAGCAGCCATACTTAACAGTTTAGCGGGGGGTGAAGCCCAGATTGATAATTTTGCTCCAGGCAGGGATTGCCTGGCTACGATTAGGTGCTTAAGGGCTCTAGGAGTGGAAATTCGCAAGAAGGGGGCTGGGAATTCCCCCACCTTGCTAGTTTCGGGAACAGGTGAGGGTGGTTTTAAGGAGGCTGAGAATGTACTTGATGCTGAAGATAGTGGCACTACCATGCGTCTTCTTGGTGGTCTCCTTTCTAGTCAGCCTTTTCTATCTGTCATCACCGGCGATGCTTCCCTTCGTTCTCGTCCTATGGGAAGATTAATCGAGCCACTACGTTCTATGGGTGCTGAGATTTTTGGGAGAGAGAAGGATTCTTTCGCTCCTCTAGTCATTAAGGGGAAAAAACTACATGGCATAGACTTTTCTTTGCCTATTCCTAGCGCTCAGATTAAATCGGCAATTCTATTAGCTGGTCTTTTCGCCCATGGCAAAACGGTGTTACATCAACCAATCTCTTCACGAGACCACACTGAAAGGCTGCTTAAACGAATGGGAGCTCAATTGGAAAGTAAGGGAAATTCTATTTCTTTAACACCTTTAAGCAGCCCCTTATCTCCTCTCAGCCTTCATATTCCTGGCGATATTAGTTCAGCAGCTTACTTTTTTGTCGCCGGGGCTATTCATCCCAATGCCAGAATAGTCATCAGGGCTTGTGGCATTAACCCCACACGAACAGGAATTATAGATGTCCTTGTTTCTATGGGAGCTAAGCTTAAAATAGAGAATGAGCGATGGGAAGCCAATGAACCGTTAGCTGATATTGTGGTAGAATCTAGTGAGCTAAGGGGAATTGATATCGGCGGAGATATTATCCCTCGCCTTCTTGACGAGATTCCTGTATTAGCTGTAGCTAGCTGTGTGGCTAAGGGGAGAACTGTAATCAGGGATGCTGACGAGCTGCGAGTGAAGGAATCGGATAGGATTGCTGCTTTGTCAAATGAACTTTCTAAACTAGGAGCTGAGGTTGAAGAATTGCCCGATGGTATGATTATCCATGGAGGGAAGCCTTTATTAGGCACAGAGGTTAACAGTTACTCTGACCACCGCTTAGCTATGAGCTTAGCTATAGCTGGTTTAGTGGCCAAGGGTGAAACAACCATCAACCATGCTCAAGCGGTACAGATTTCATATCCTTCCTTTTGGCAGGATTTGTTGTCATTGCGAATAGAGCCAAGCAATCCGTAGATTTCTCAAAATAAATCTTTAGGAGGATGGTGTGAGCACTGAATTAGTCCATATAGGTTTTGGTAACATTATAGCCGCAAATAAAGCAATTGCTTTCCTCTCCGTAAATCAGCAACCAATCAAACGTTTAATCCAAGAAGCCAGAGAAAAAGAGCTTTTAATTGATGCTACCCATGGTAGAAAAACCAAAGCGGCTATTCTTTTTGACACTGGTCACATTGTGTTGGCTGCTGTGACACCGGAGACTATTACTCATAGACTAAATGCTACCCCTGAACTAGCTGAGGAAAAAGTTGAAGCGTACAGCATCTAGCTCAAAACCTCTGCTCATCGTCCTTTCTGGGCCTTCGGGAGTAGGCAAGGATGCTATGCTCGCCAAGATGAAGAGGCTCGGACGCTCCTTCCAGCACGTCGTTACTGCCACTACACGCCCTCAGCGTATCGGAGAGGAGAATGGAGTGGATTACCACTTTCTTTCTCAAGAGGAATTTCAGCGAATGATAGACAAGGGGCAACTTTTAGAATGGGCTGAGGTCTATGACAATTACTATGGTGTGCCTAGAGACGAGGTAAGTCGAGCTCTATCCCAAGGAGTAGACGTAATAGTGAGGGTAGATGTTCAAGGCGCAGCGACTATCAGGAAAATCCTGCCTCAAGCGGTATTTATTTTCCTCATGCCTCCCTCTACAGGGGAATTGGAGAGGAGGCTCAAACAACGCCACAGCGAGTCTTCAGCAAGCTTAGCTCTGAGATTGGACAAAGCTAAGGAAGAGCTGAAAAGCCTGCCGCTCTTCGATTATATGATAGTGAGCTACCAGGATAAACTTGACGATGTTATTTCCCAGATTGAAGCCATTGTTGCCGCTGAGAAATGCCGGGTGAAACCAAGAATTGTGAAGTTATGACTGGTGACGAATTCACTAGCAACCTTTAAGAATAAGAAATAGCAACAAGCCTCTCAGTTATCCCCTCGCCCTAGATAATTGCTCGCTTACCAGCGTATAAGGCAATGCTTCCCTTTGTGTGACCAAGGATATGAAGAGCTGTAAGCTCTTGCTCACCAAAAACCAGTTTTTGTTCCGCTCCTTAAG
>CAZEQL010000015.1:0-23273 GCA_964514415.1 uncultured Dehalococcoidales bacterium | reverse complement strand
AATTAGTGGTAATTTATCACTTTAAGTGTGCTCTGTCAATGACGTTGAAATCTCCCTTATTGACTGGTAACGAAATCAGGTAGTATCATGGCATAAACATGAAAGTTAAGGAAGGTGTCTATGACTGTGCAGCGTGACAATGAAGTAGCTCAAATCTTAGAGTTAGAAACGAAGAGGCAAGCAAATACTATAAATCTTATTGCTTCTGAGAATCATGCTAGCCGAGAGGTGCTTGAGGCGCAAGGTTGCCTTATGACTGATAAGTATGCTGAAGGATACCCAGGACGTCGCTATTATGGTGGTTGCGCTCATATAGACGCTGTTGAAAATTTGGCTATTGAGAGAGTCAAAAGGCTATTCAGAGCCGAACATGCCAATGTCCAGCCTCATAGCGGCAGTCAAGCCAACATGGCAGCTTATTCAGTTCTGTTGGAGCGTGGTGATGTTGTTATGGGTATGAGCCTCAGCCATGGTGGGCATCTCACCCATGGCTCTAAGGTCAATTTCTCGGGGAAGTGGTATAAATTTGTTCCTTATGGAGTCGATACTAAAACCGAAATGCTTGACTATGATGAAGTAGAGAAGCTAGCTTTGGAGTACAAACCAAAATTAATTGTAGCTGGTGCGAGTGCCTATCCGCGCATTATCGATTTTGAAAGGTTCCGTTATATAGCTGATAAGGCGGGTGCTAGGCTGCTGGCTGATATAGCCCACATTGCGGGCATAATAGCTGCTGGACTTCATCCTTCACCTCTGCCTTATGCTCAAGTAGTTACTTCCACTACGCAGAAGACGCTGCGAGGCCCCCGGGGTGGTTTTATTCTGTGTGATAAAGAGCTGGCTTCAGCTATTGATACTGCAGTCTTCCCGGGAATGCAGGGTGGTCCCTTAATGCATGCTATTGCTGCCAAAGCAGTATGTTTTTTTGAGGCTATGCAACCTGGGTTTACTGATTACCAGAAATCCGTGCTGGAGAATGCTCGCATTTTAGCTTCTGAACTCCAAAGATATGGGATGCGCATCGTTTCTGGTGGCACGGATAACCATCTTGTTCTCGTTGACCTTTCCTCTACTGAAATAACCGGCAGAGATGCTGAAGAAGCTCTAGAGGCATCTGGCATACTGGTAAATAGGAATAATATTCCATTCGACCCTAAACCTCCGCGCGTTACTAGCGGTATTAGACTGGGTACACCAGCGGTAACTACTAGGGGTTTTGGGGTGGAGGGGATGAAACACATCGCTTCGCTAATCTTCCAGGTGCTTTCTTCCCCCGCTGATGAGTATGTTCAGGAACGAACTCGCCAAGAAGTAAGAGAGATATGCCAGCGTTTCCCTGTCCCTGGGATAGCGTAAAATTTTTTTAGGGAAGAAGCTGATATTATACCTAATGAGAAGTGGGGAGAATTTTAAACTCGAGCGCTCAACTCTAAATAAAGCTGAATTGAAATTTCTCAGCTTCTTGGGCGTTGGGCGGTTGCAATATGGTTGATAAATTAAAGCCTGGTATTTTCTACGGCTGGGTAATAGTAGCTGCGGGCTTTGTTATATTAACTATTTTGTATGGGACTGTATACTCCTACGGGGTTTTCCTCGAGAGTCTATGTGAGGAATTTAGCTGGACGAGGGCTACAGTCTCAGGAGCTTATTCGGTATTCTTTTTCATTCACAGTCTCGTTGCCTTAGTGGCAGGGGCAGTAAACGACAAATATGGACCGCGAAGAGTGATGTTAGGTGCCATTATTAGCATGGGTGTAGGCATTGCTTTGGCATCTCGTGTTAGTGTGCCATGGCAGCTCTATATATCTTTTGGTGTTTTGGGAGGACTTGGTGTGGGGTTTGTTTATGTGCCTATGCTTTCGACGGTGACTCGATGGTTTGTGGGAAGACGGGGGTTAGCCTTAGGAATTACTACAACAGGGATAGGAATAGGAACACTTGCTTTTGCCCCTTTGGCTCAATTCCTTATCCTAAAGTTTGATTGGCGTATCTCTTACCTAATTATGTCAGGTATTATTTTTATTGTGGCTCTTCCTGTTTCCCAATTGTTGATGAAGTTTGACCCTGCAGAGAAAGGTCTTTCTCCTTATGGACAGGATAAGGTGGAAAGTGCAAAACTTTCTAGCCATTCGCCTGCCGGAGTTGATTTTACTCTCAAAGAAGCACTTAAGGAGAAGCAGTTCTGGTTGTTTTTTGTAATGATGCTTTGTATTTCCTTTCCTCTTCAAATGGTGATGAACCACGTAAAGATATATGCTACGGATGTTGGGATTCAGCCAATGATTGCTGCTACCATTCTCGGATTAGTTGGAGGAGTGGGTATTTTAGGTCGGATAGTTTTTGGAGGGGCTTCAGACAGAATTGGAATAAGGAAGTGTTGCATAATCACTTGTTTTTTGATGGCGATAATGATGCCATGGCTATTGATAGCAAGGCAGCCATGGCAATTTTACCTCTTTTCTGTCCTTTTTGGTTTTGGTTATGGAGGGCTTACGCCTCTATGTGCAAAATTGGTCGGAGATTGGTTTGGGACAAAACATCATGGGGCTATTTTGGGGACGGCGATGCTAGCAGCTGCGATTGGGGGTGGTTTAGGCCCAGTAATGGGGGGGTATCTTCACGACATTACGGGGAGCTACAACCAGGTTTTCATGGCAGGAGGGATAGTCCTTTTCATAAGTTTTGCCCTCGCCTTTTTCCTTCAACCGCCATCTACAAAAGCAACTTCGAATTGATGTCTCTCGTGTGATGGGAATGAAGGTACTTCTTATAGTTGTAGCTTGCAGTGTTATCATCAAGTTACCTGGTATAAGACTAGCTTAAGCTAGAGATGCTGGCCCAGTTTTCCTCTTCTCGAACTATTACCGTCGTAGGGAAGCAGAAGCGATTTCGTGCTATAATCAACCTAGTGGTTGAGTTAGGAGGAAGCAGCTATGGATGAATTAAAATCTCTCAGCCTCTTGGACGTTAGGCGGTTGCAATATGGTTGATAAATCAAAGCCAGATATTTTCTACGGCTGGATAATAGTAGCTGCTGGCTTTATCGTTTGCTTGGTGGTATATGGCTCGATGTATTCTTACGGGGTTTTCTTTGGAAGCCTCTGTGAGGAATTTCATTGGACGAGAACCGCCGTCGCTGGAGGGTATTCGATATTTATGGCGGTTCATTGTGGCATGAGCTTTGTAGCAGGGATGGTAAATGATAAATATGGACCTCGCAGGTCATTACTGATTTTAGCTATTTTTCTCGGCATTGGCTTTGCCTTGATGTCTAGAATTAATGCGCTATGGCAACTTTATTTAGTTTTTGGTGTCATAATAGGGGTTGGAATGTCTTTCGGCCAGGTGCCTATACTTTCAACGGTGACTCGGTGGTTTGTAGAGAGGAGGGGTATGGCAGTGGGGATCACTTCTGCCGGGATAGGCGCAGGGACAATTATAATGGCGCCTCTGGCTCAGTTTCTAATCCTGAGGTTCGATTGGCGCACTGCTTTTTTGATTCTAGCCGGGATTATTGTTATTGTAGTTGTTCCCATTTCCCAGTTATTGTTCAAATCTGAGCCTTCAGAAAAAGGGCTTCTTCCTTACGGATATGGGAAACAAGCAGGGAGTAAAACTTCTCGCAATCCTGTTTCACCTGAAGGAGGCGATTATACCCTCAAGGAGGCCCTCAAAAAGAAAGAGTTTTGGGTGATAGGTGTAATGTGGCTTCTTGTGAGTGTAGCAATTCAAATGGTATTTAGTCACATTAAAATATATGCTACCGATGTTGGCATTGCGCCGATGGCTGCTGCTGTTTCACTCGGTTTGGTTGGAGCGATTAGCATAGTGGGTAGAATAACCATGGGTAGCGTTTCGGATAAGATTGGAATGAGCAAATCTTATTTAATTACTAATTTCCTGATGGCGGCGATGATGTTTTGTTTATTGACAGCAAGACAACCTTGGCAATTTTATCTTTTGCCTGCCCTGTTTGGATTGGGTTATGGAGGGGGTAACGCTTTATACCCAACTATTACAGCACAGTACTTTGGAACAAAGCACCATGGAGCACTTTATGGGATGATAATCATACTTGCAGGATTGGGGGGGGTAGGTGGTCCATTACTAGGAGGTTACGTTCATGATGTCACCGGAAGCTATAATTTAGCTTTAATTATAGGGGGAACATCTGCTCTTATAGGATTTGCCTTGGCGTTTTTGCTTCGGCCACAATCGGCAAAAGCAACTTCGAATTGATGCCTTTCGTACGATGGGAATGGTGGTACTTCTTATAGTTGTAGCTTGCTGTGTTATCATCAAGTTGCCTGGTATAAGACTAGCCTAGGCTGAAAACACCGTCCCTGTTTTTCGTCCCTTGAACTATTACCGTCGTAGGGAAACAGAAGCGATTTCATGCTATAATCAACCTGGCATTTGAGTATAAGAAGGAGTGATTATGGATGAATTAAAAGTGTTTACTGGCAATGCCCATCCCGCTTTGGCAAAGTCCGTGTGCGATTATTTAGGCATGCCTTTGGGCAAAGTTGAGGTCTTTGAATTTAGCAATGAAAACATTTTTGTCCGCATCCTGGAAAATGTTCGCCAGCGAGATGTTTTTGTCATTCAGCCTATTTGCTCTCCGGTCAATAAAAGCTTGGTTGAGCTTCTTATCATGCTGGATGCCTTTAAGAGAGCTTCAGCAGGGCGAATTACTGCTGTTGTTCCCTACTATGGCTATGGTCGTACTGATAAGAAAGACCAGCCGCGGGTGCCCATCACTGCCCGACTGGTAGCTGATCTTCTCACCACCGCTGGGGCTAATCGCTTATTAACTGTAGACCTGCACGCCGCCCAGATTCAAGGCTTCTTCAATATACCGGTGGATGAGTTAACTGCTTTATCCATTCTCGACGAATATTTTAAGGAAAAAGCCTTGGACAATCTGGTGGTCGTAGCTACCGATATTGGTATTTCCAAACGAGCCCGTGATGTAGCTGCTAGCTTGGGGGCTTCTCTGGCTATTATTGAAAAAAGGCGATTGGGAAATATTGATGCTACGGAAACCCTGAACATCATTGGTGAGGTTCAGGGAATGCGTGCCTTGACTGTTGATGATGAAATTGATACTGCAGGCTCTCTAGTTGGTGTAGTAAACACTCTGATAGAACATGGCGCTACTGAGGTTTGTGCTTGTTGCACTCATCCGGTTTTCTCGGGTACAGCTATCCAAAGAATAGCCTCCAGCCCGGTGAAGGAAGTGGTGGTCACTGATACTATACCTGTCAATGGGAGCAAAAAACTGGATAAAATTACTGTTTTACCCATGGCCTCGCTTCTTGGTGAAGCTATACACCGCATTCACACCGGGCTGTCTGTGGGCGCTATGTTTGAGTAAAAAGTTTGCTAGAGGCGAAGAAGGAACGTGGGGATACGAAATCCTAAGCATATAGAAAATCAAAAGTCAAAATGGCAACTCAAAATGAGGATTGCTTCGTTTTATGCGCAATGACATTACTTTTGCTCTGGCATGTTGCATTTCATAGAGATTTGTTTAGAGCTTAGAAATTAGAATTCAGGAATTTATAAAGAATGTTTAAGTGGCTTGGCGGTTTAATCGATTCTGATGCGAAAGAGCTGAAGCGCCTTCAGCCTTTGGTTGCTCGCATAAATTCATTGGAGCCCGAGTTCGAAAAGCTCAGCGACTCTGAACTGCAAGCCAAAACCAGTGAGTTTAAGGCTCGGTTAAGTGACGGTGAAAGTTTGGATGAACTTTTGCCTGGGGCTTATGCTGCAATTAGAGAAGCGGCTAAGCGAACCATTGGGCAAAGACATTTTGATGTCCAGTTAATGGGGGGTATTGTCCTTCACCAGGGGAAGATAGCCGAGATGAAAACTGGTGAGGGAAAAACCCTGGTAGCTACCTTGCCCCTGTATCTTAATGCTCTTACTGGACAAGGTTGCCATTTAGTCACCGTTAATGATTACTTGGCCAAGCGAGATTGTCACTGGATGGGCAGTATTTATCATGCCCTGGGTATAAGCGTTGCCTGTATTACCGCTCAGCAAACTCCAGACAATCCTTCCCCTTCCTACATTTATGACCCTAGCTTCGAATCAGAAGACCAGAAGTGGAGGTTTCTCCATCCTGGTACTCGTCGCCAAGCCTATGAAGCAGATATCACCTATGGCACTAATAATGAGTTTGGGTTTGATTACCTCAGAGATAATATGGTTGTGGATTTATCTCAATGTGTCCAGCGCCCTCTTAACTACGCCATCGTTGATGAGGTTGACAACATTCTTGTTGATGAAGCCCGAACTCCGCTGATTATTAGTGGTCCTGCTGAGGAAGCAACACAAAAGTATTATACCTTTGCTCATTTAGCTTCTCGCCTTAGCAGAGAAGAAGATTATACCATTGATGCCAGGACGCGCACCGCTAGTCTCACCGATGCTGGCATGACCAAGATGGAGCAGGCGCTAAAAAAAGAGAGTTTGCTTAAAGCGCCCAGTCTTTATGACCCCTCTAATTACTTCGCTACCCAATATTTAGATAGCGCTCTCAAAGCTCATGCCTTGTTTAAGAGAGACCGTGACTACGTGGTTAAGGATGGGCAAGTCATTATCGTGGATGAATTCACTGGCAGGTTGATGTTTGGCAGGAGGTATTCTGAGGGATTACATCAAGCCATCGAAGCTAAAGAGGGGGTGAAAATTCAGCGGGAAAGCATTACCCTGGCCACTATCACTTTCCAGAATTATTTCCGTCTGTATCAGAAACTGGCGGGTATGACAGGAACTGCGGTTACTGAAGCAGAAGAGTTTCACAAGATTTATAAGCTGGAAGTAGTGGTCATACCCACGAATAAGCCATTGATTCGCGCTGAGTATACTGACCAGATTTATAAAGACGAGAAAGCCAAGTTCGCCGCTGTAGTCAGGGAAATCAAGCAGTTATATGATCAAAGGCGGCCTGCACTTATAGGTACAACCTCTATTGAGAAATCAGAATATTTAAGCGACCTCTTAAGGAGAAATGGCATACTACATCAAGTTCTTAATGCTAAGAATCATGAAAAGGAGGCAGGCATAATTGCCCAGGCTGGACAGTTGGGAGCGGTAACCGTGGCAACACACATGGCGGGGCGTGGTGTGGATATTATCCTTGGCGGCAATCCTGAGGGACGTAATGGTGAAGAATGGCAAAGTGAGCACAATAAAGTGGTTGAGCTTGGAGGACTACACATTGTTGGTACCGATCATCATGAAGCCAGGCGTATTGATAATCAGCTTCGCGGCCGAGCGGGAAGGCAGGGTGACCCCGGCAGCTCTCGTTTTTATGCTTCTTTAGAGGATGAACTTGTCCACCGCTTTGGTGGAGACCGTGTTAAAGGACTTATGCAATGGGCGGGAATGGATGAGAATACTCCTATCGAACATCCTATGGTTACTAAAGCGATAACAAATGCTCAGGTGCAGACAGAAGGCTACCATTTTGATATGCGCAAGCATCTTGTTGAATATGACGATGTGATAAACAAACACCGTGAGGTGATTTATGCCGAGAGAAAGAAGATTCTAAGTGGTGTTGACCTCAAGACTAACATACTATCTATGGTTCAGGGTGAAATTCAAAATCTGGTGAACGTTCATTTTGACTATAATCTGGGCGAGCTAGATTTGCCAGGTCTACTTGAGGGTGTTTCTACTATCCTTCCATCACCTCCACAGCATATCATTGCGCCCCTGAGTGAAACGAAGGGGAAGCAATCTCGTCCTGACAGCAAGCAAATTGTGGGAAAACTAAGTGACTATGCTACAGAGTTTTACCAGCAGCGGGAGCAGGAAATAGGCGCTGACAGTATGCGTATTGTGGAACGTCTGGTAATGCTCAGGGTAATTGACAAGTTGTGGATGGAGCACCTTACTGCTATGGAGCATATGCGCCAGGGAATAGGATTGCGAGCTGCTGGTCAGCAAAACCCATTAGGGGTTTATAAGACGGAGGGACATGCTTTATTTGAAGCTCTCCTGGCCAGTATTCAGCATGACATCGTCCACAGCATTTATCATGTAGGCATCTCCAAGGAGTCCCCGCGCAGGAAACAGGCAGTGGTGGCTGGTAAGAAAGTAGGCCGCAACGACCCCTGTCCCTGTGGCTCAGGCAAGAAGTATAAGTATTGCTGCGGAAGATAGGCATTTTCTCGCTTACGCTTGACAAATTGAGGATATTTTTATATAGTGTAGTAGCCTACAACAACCTTATGGGGAGTATGAAATGGATACAAGAGTTATGGAGAATCTCATAAGTGTAAAGGAGGCTGCTAGGGAGAGCGGCCGGGGCATGGAAACTGTGCGGAGGTGGATTTGGTCAGGGAAGCTACCTGCCCAGAAGCTTGGCAATCAACTGTTTATAAAGAAGAGTGACCTGAGGGCATTTTTAAACAAGTTGAGTGCAAATAAGCGTAGGACATGGGAAAAGAGCGAATCCATTGAGCGTGCAGAAGCTTTGCAAAAGAGAATAAGAGCCAGAACGGGAACAAACTTTGATATTCCCGCCTTGATTGAAGAATCTCGTCAAAGGCATAGTTTATGAACAGCAATGTGTGCGTTGATGCTAGCTTAGTTTTAACTTGGCTATTACCTACAGAGCAAAATAAAGTAACTAATGCCTTGCATCGAGAGTGGTATAAGAAAGGGGTGGAGATTATTAGTGCTCCTCTATTTCACGCTGAGGTTACCTCAGTTCTCAGAGAGCAAGTCTATCTTAGAAAGCTCTTGCCCGAAGAAGGAGAGGAGGCATTTTCAGCTTACTTAGAGATAGGAGTGAGAAGCATTGATAATTCCAGGATTCAAGAAGTGGCCTGGGAGTTAGCCAAACGGTTTAATCTTCCCCGAACTTATGATATGCAATATTTAGCTGTTGCTGAACTGATGGACTGTGAATTGTGGACCAATGATAAGAGGTTTGTTAATTCGCTACAGGACAAGGTCTCCAGAATAAAATGGGCAGGATGGGATAGCCCGAAGGGGCACGAGGTTTCTTAAGATGTTATGCCTCTGCGACTCAGGCAAGAAGCACAAGTATTGCTGTGGGAGATAGGAAACTTGTGACTGATGAAGAATTGCAAAAGGCTATCAGGGATGCGAACAAAGATGTAAATAGTTTGTCTTCGTCTCCGCCTAGTGGCCATTTCCCCCCGCATGAGGTAAGGCGCAGGGAAGCAATTTTATTAAGGCAAATAACCCTTTATAAGATAGAGGATGCGAGGCAAGAGAACAACGAAAGCCTGGAACGTTTTAACACCGAAATCTATGAGTTAATGACGGCCTTTGTGAAGGCGTATTGATGAGGCGATGGTAAAGAAATGAAGTTTAATGATTTGATGGAAATGTATGAGGAGAAGAGGGTTGGTAACTAGCTGAGAGAAAAGGGAATATCTTAGGGGGTACAATATAAATGGAACGGGATTCAAACTTTCAGATGCTGTCTTGGTTTACAGATCAATATAGAATGGGGAATCTGGATTTAGAGCCTCCGTATCAAAGAAAAAGTATTTGGAATAATGACTACAAAGTCTATTTCATTGATACAATTCTTCGGAACTTCCCTTGTCCAACCATATTCCTGGCAGTTGAGATTAGTCCGACCGGCATTACTAAATACCATGTTGTTGATGGTAAGCAAAGACTTTTAACAGTTTTCGAATTTGTAAGAGATGAATTAGCTATATCATCAGAGAAATATAGTGACCCTGATTACGCCGGTAAGTATTTTTCACAACTGCCAGACAAAGTAAAAGCTGGTTTCTGGGGGTATAAGTTTACAATAGAATATCTCAAGGACGCGAATAGAGTAGACTTAAATCAGTGTTTTGACAGGTTGAACAGAAATGTTGCTCGGTTAAATGCACAAGAGCTACGTCATGCACGGTTCGCTGGAGTATTCATCACTTATGTAACCCAATTAGTAGATGATCCATTCTGGCGTGATATGGGGATATCTACTACTTCAAGAATAAGAAGGATGTTAGACATTGAATATGTTTCGGAAATATTTTTGGTAGTCATGCACGGAATCACAGATGGTAGAGACCATTTAGATGGTTACTATGCAAATTATGATGATGATATTCCAGATTTAGATAGCAATAGAAGGAAATATGAAGTATGTAAGGATCTAATTGCAAAGCTAAAGATATACAAAACACGTTATAGTAATCTTGCAGATCTCTATTCTTTATGGTCTACAATGTCTAAGTTATATGATGAGAATGGTGGTGGGTTAGAGGTAGATGTTGAAAGGACGAGAGAAAACCTCTTACAGTTTGCAGATAATATCCGAGACGATATAGAAGACGATCAAGCTCAACTGTACGCATGGGCGGTTAGGCAAGCGTCGAATAGCATCAGAAGTAGGGAGAGGCGTGAAGACATATTAAAAAGTCTTATTATTGTAAAAGGGAAATGATAATTCCTAGAGCTATTGAAGCTTTCCACGGTAGAATAGTAGATTCTTTAAATCTTCTCAAGTTCAACATCGACCAAACACTTGGTAATATAGCTGAGTCATTACATATTGGGTATGTTAAAACAAGGATAAAACCGAAAGAGAGCTTGATGGCAAAAATAGAGAAAGAAGGATATGAAAATCCGGCTGATGAGATTGAAGATTTAGTGGCTTGTAGCTTGATTGTGAATAATATATCTGAAATAGACGTCGTAAAAGACAAGATAAAAGAAAAATTCAATATAGAGGATGAAAAATCTAAAAGGTCTCGATCACCAAATGAATTTGTGTACGATGCCATTCATTTGATATTGAGTTTCAAAGACAGTCCCTTCATGAGTAACAAGGAGATATTAGGGAAAAAGTTTGAATTACAAATTAGAACCGGTCTACAACATGCAATAGATCAAGTAACACGTGAAGGAATTTATAAAACAGATATATTAACTTGGCAAAAAGAAAGAACTGCAAGTGAGATAAGAGCAAATCTTGAATTATTAGATCTATTGTTAGGTGATTTTCCGAAAATAGCTGCTATGCAAGAGGAAAGAGAATATAAACCGTATCAACGGCGGAATGAGATAATAAAGCTACTTAAAGACGTTTGGAGTACTGAGAAACTACCTGAAGATTTACGAAGAGCGAGCATTATTATTGAGGAGTATCTAAGGCTAGCTGAAGCAAATGTAGAAGATTTATCCAATTGGCTAAACTTTAGTAAGTACACTAATATTGTTAAGGCAGTCTCAATTACCCCATGTCAGATAATATTGATTATCTTGTTCCTAGAAAAGGGGGCTTTTCTTAGGAATGTGAAAAAAGAGAATAGATATTTATTTATAACCGATGAGATGATAGACATATGCCCTGAACTTAAAAAAGTAGACCCATCGTGTCGCGTGAACATCGACTACTAGGGATTTAGTGAGGGGTGAACTTGTAGAATACTTATATAAGGTAACCCAAGATGCTTGATAGAGATGTAGTTGAAGAATTTCTTGATTGCGAACTTGAGGGTATAGAGCTAGAAATTCCTGATGATATTTCCAAGGAACAACTTGTAGAAGCATTTTACCAATATGTTGAGGATGATTATTACGAGTGGCTGAAGGATAATTTCAAATCTTTTTTCAATTGTGGAGAGCCTGATTGGGAATGGATAAGAGAGAAACTAAAATTAATTAATAAAGGAGGTTAAAAGAAAGTGTGGAAAACAAGAATGACTGAGATGCTGGGTATAGAATACCCCATCATTCAAGGGGCTTTTGGCGGTTTTGGGACATCGGCTCTGGCAGCAGCCGTGTCTGAGGCAGGAGGATTAGGAATGATTACTGCACACGTGCTGCGTACCCCAGAAGGGCTGCGAGAAGACATACACAGGTTAAAGGCAAAAACAGATAAGCCATTTGCGGTAAATATCAGTATGGGCGTCTGCCAGGATGTTGACAAGATGGTAGAAGTGATTATTGAGGAGAATGTGCCGCTTGTAGAGACCTCCATTTATCGTGGTGATGTTTACGGAAAGAAGTTGCAAGCTGCTGGCATCAAATGGATGCACAAAGTAGCTACGGTAAGGCATGCATTGTCTGTTGAAGCACAAGGTGCAGATGCTGTAGTAATCGTTGGGTTGGAGGGGACGGGCTTTAAGAGTCCCGACCAGCTACCAACCTTGATAACAATCCCCTGGGCGGTGAAACGGATAAAGATTCCCGTTATAGCTGCTGGTGGCATTGGAGATAGTTACAGCTTTATGGCAGCCTTAGCGATGGGTGCTGAGGCAATATATATGGGCACAGCGTTTATGGCAACCAAGGAGTGTACTATATCTGATCGCTATAAACAAAAATTGGTGGAATATACCCCTTCTGACCCTGAAATTCGGGATCGTGTCCTGACATCACCAAATGCTGAAGACTATGAAAAGGTGATGAAAGAAAGAGGGAAAATCCCTGAGAGCGAGTGGTTTCTAAAGCTGGAAAAAGTGGCTGGGAATGTGCCCTCAGATGTATCCATATCTGCAGAGTCGCTCAACGAACCTGAAGGGGTATTAAAAATGGCCCCAGGCTCGTTAGCCGTGGGTGCGATTGATAAAGTAGTCACAGTGAAGGAGCTTATCGGTAATATCATTAGTGGTGCTGAGGCTATTCGGAGGAAGTGGTCCGTTAATTAGTGAAAAACACAGCTATTGCTAAAGTATTCAGCGACATTGCTGACCTTCTAGAGCTTAAAGGAGATAACACCTTTAAGATTCGTGCTTATCAAAGGGCAACTCGAGCTATCGAGCATTATCCCAAGGAAATAAGGATTATGCTTGAGGAGGGGGAAGATTTAAAGAATATCCCCGGTGTAGGTGACGCAATAGCTAAAAAGACTGCTGAGCTAGTAACTACAGGGAAGCTAGGTTACTACGAAAGTTTGAAGGCTGAATTCCCTGAAGGTATAACCAACCTCCGGGCTATCCCAGGAATAGGTCCTAAAACAGCTAATAGGCTTTCTAGTGAATTGGGGATAACGTCAGTTGATGAATTAGAGCAATCAATCAAGGATGGTCGGGTAGCCAATGTTTTTCGCCTTGGTGATAAGACGGCTGACAATATCCTTCAGCAAATTCAAGCTTTGCGCCGCAAAGACCAGCGTACCCCTATTGGTGAAGCTTTGCCCATTGTAGAGGAAATTCTAGGTGCCCTCCGTCCCATCTCAGGTGTAAGGAATTTGACTTATGCCGGCAGTCTGCGTCGCTTCAGGGAGACGTTGGGCGATATCGACCTTATGGGCACTGCTGATAATCCTAAAGAGGTTATAGATGCATTTGTTGACTTGCCTCGTGTGGGGCAAGTTCTGGCTAAGGGGGCAACTAAAGCAAGTGCCATTGTTTCTGGGGGGCTACAGGTAGACCTAAGGATGGTAGAGCATGATTCTTTTGGCTCTTTGCTTCAGTATTTCACTGGGAGCAAACAGCATAATATTACCTTGAGGGAGAAAGGGCGAAGACAAGGGTTAAAGTTAAGCGAATATGGCATTACAGATTTAGCTACAGATAAGCTGGAGAAATTCGCTGTTGAGGAAGAGTTTTATCATCGGCTGGGGCTTCAATATATTCCTCCAGAGCTTCGGGAAGCTCAGGGCGAGGTGGAAAGAGCAGAACAAGGTGCTATACCAAAGCTGGTAGAAATAGCTGATATAAAGGGAGACCTTCATGTTCATACTGATTGGAGTGATGGGCACAATTCCATTGAGGAAATGGCTCTAGCAGCCAAAGATTTGGGCTACCAGTACATAGCAATTACCGATCATTCCGGTGGGCGAGGGATTGCTCATGGACTTGATGTGGAGAGGCTGAGAAGACAGATGGCTGAGATTAGGGCGTTAAATACGAAGTTAAGTGGAATCCATGTGTTTAGCGGCATCGAAGTTGATATTCGGGCGGATGGTAGTTTAGATTTGCCACATGAAATACTTACTGATTTGGATATAGTGATTGCTGCTGTGCATTCCGCTATGAATCAAAGCGAGGAGAAAATGACAAAGAGGGTGTTACGTGCTATGGAAAATCCAGATGTTAACATCATAGCTCATCCTACATGCCGCCTTTTGAGTGAACGTGAACCCATAGCCATAGATTTAGAAGCTATTTTCCGAGCAGCAGCTAAAAATGCCAAAGTTCTGGAAATTAATGCTATGCCTAAGCGACTTGATCTAAACGATATTCATGCTTCCCGTGCTAAGGATTTGGGAGTAAGGCTCGCTATCGAAACCGATGCTCATAGCACTGCCCATCTAGGTTTTATGCGTTTTGGTATCGGCGTGGCCCGCCGAGCTTGGTGTGAACCTCAGCACATATTAAATACCCTGTCTTTGGAAGAATTGCGCGCATTTTTAGGTAGGAATAAATGAATAGCACTATGGCTCTTTTTGACTTGGATGGGACTTTATGCCGTGGACATATTTGGGAGGGATTCTGTAGATACTATACTAAGTATAAAAAGAAGAAGATACTCCAGACATGGGCGTTTTTGACTACACATTCAGCTTTATGGCTATTGGTGAAGTGTAGATTGTTCAGTAAGGAGAGATGTTGGGTGAAATGGGGGGAAGATCTAAGTGGTACCTTTAAAGAAGCAGGTGAGGAGGAAGTTTTAGAGATATTTCGTTGGGTGGTTGATAATTATGTAATTGCCCTATTACGAGATGACGTGATTGATATTATGAACTGGCATAAGCAAAGCGGCCACTTAGTGGTGATTATCTCTGCCTCTTTTAGCCCTCTCTTGGAGATTATTGGGCAAAGATTAGGTGTGTCCAACGTAATTGGTACAAAACTTGAGATGATTGATGATACATATACCGGTAAGATTGTTAAACCTTTGTGCTTTGGTGAAAATAAGGCTAAATTGCTTAAGGATTTTGTTAATCAGAATGGTCTGGAAGTAGATCTTCCCTCAAGTTTCGCTTATGCTGATAGTATATTCGATATTCCCTTATTGAAGTTGGTAGGTCATCCAGTGGCGACCTATCCTGATAGGGATTTATGCCAGTTGGCTGAGCGTAGCGGCTGGCGAATATTGTCTTAAATAGTGGCATGGTATAACATAAAGTTGGTCTTTAGAATTGTTGGGGGGTGGGTACTGTGTCCAGTTATGCAGGTGATGTTCAAGCAATCCAACATTTAAAAGGGGCTATTGGCGAAGGTAAGCATTGGTATTTGGCTTTGCTTGAGGCTATCAAATTATGGGTCAGCACTGAAGAAGATTATAACGGGCGGCGTTATCATTATCTTATAGATAATGAGGCTTTTGATTGGCTGGTTCTAGCTGAGAGGTTATGCGAGGAAGTTGATGAGCTTATTCCGGAGGAGGAGCGAGTTAATCTTCTTTTCCTCGATATACCACCAATAGAATTAACCAAAGACAAGTTTAAGAAGCTGATTGGCAATGCTAAATACCAGGCTTATCTTAATTACCTTTATGGCATCCTTGTGGAAGAATTTCTGGTTTTAGCTGCAACTGATGAGATCCGCAAAAGGAAGAGAGTTTTAGGTGTAAACAATGATGATGGTACAGTTGATGAGGCATATCAACACATCTATGGTGCTACTCAAAAGGAGTTATTAAAGAGTTTCAGAAAGGAGAGGCATCATTCTCAATGCAAATCCATAGGTTTAAATGAACTCAATGAATTTACCTATTGGTTATTTAAGTATCGCATAAAAAGATGCGACAAATCCTGTGTTGCTAGTGATACTAAAAAAGCTTTGGTGAAGTTGCATCATTATTTAAAGCTAAAAACCAAGGTGAAATAGTTCCAATTTTAATCTTCTTAGCTTATCTTTAAGCATGTCGAGATTTTGTTTTCCCTTTTCAATGATATATGGTGGAGCTTTAGTTAGAAAGGCGTTATCTTTTAACCTGGCGTCAAGTCGAGCAATTCTAGCTTGAGTTAGTTCACTTTCCTTTGCCAATCGTTGTTTTTCAGCGAGTTGATCTACCATGCCGGCCCATGGCAAAACCACCTCGGTTTCTTTTAGTACTACGATGATGTTTTTCCCTTCATCGGGCATCCTTTCCTGGCGACTTAGAATAGCTAAGGGCTGAATTCGAGCTAGCTTTTCTATGGTTTCTGCTTGGGAGGTGAGGGGGGACAAAAGATCATCAGCGTAAACTTGTGCTTCAATCCATTTATCTGCTTTCACTTTGTGTTGGGCGCGGGCATTGCGAATGGAGCGAATAATCTCTATCACGGAATCCATTACGCGCTCTGCTTCTGGGTCATTAGCATTATCACTGGCAATAGGATATGAAGCTATCATTATAGAAGCTGGGAGCTGGCTTTCATCGGGTAGGCGCTGCTTTAAGTTTTGCCACAGCTCCTCGGTAATGCAGGGCATAAATGGGTGCAGGAGACGCAGAGATACCTCCAAAGTATTTACCAGGAAAGGCAAAGGTGAGGGAGTTGAATGGTCACGAAGGCGTATCTTAGCAATTTCAATGTGCCAATCGCAGAACTTTGACCAAATAAAATCGTAGATTTGCTGAGATGCTTCACCAAATTGGAATTCCTCCATCAGTTTGGTAACATTTTTGATAAGCCCGTTGAGCTGGCTATGAATCCAGCGGTCTTCTATCCTCTGGGGTTTTTCTATTCCTATTTGCCAGACCTGGCCCTTTAGTGGTTCGGCATCCATACTCTGGAAGATGAATCTGGTGGCATTCCATAGTTTGTTGGCAAAATTGCGGCTGGATTCTAGTTTTCCTTTGCCGAGGTTTATATCATTCCCAAGCGAACTACCAGTGGTGAGGGCAAAGCGAAGAGCATCAACGCCATATTTAGCTATAGCTTCAGAGGGGTTGATAACGTTTCCTCGCAATTTGCTCATCTTTTCTCCACTTTCATCTCGGATTAATCCGTGGAGGTAAACAGTGTGGAAAGGTATCCTGTCGGTATCTTCCAACCCCATCATAATCATCCTGGCGACCCAGAAGAAAAGGATGTCATAGCCTGTTTCCATCACCGAGGTGGGGTAGAAATAGCGAAGGTCGTCGGTGTCATCGGGCCAGCCTAGTGTAGAATGTGTCCATAGAGCTGAGCTAAACCAAGTGTCAAGGACGTCAGGATCTTGAATGATTTGTTTTGAGCCACAATGAGTACAAACTGTAGGTTCATCTACAGCCGCTGTTGGTTTGCCACAATCCTGGCAATACCATACCGGGATGCGATGCCCCCACCATAATTGCCGGCTGATGCACCAATCTCTTATGTTTTCCATCCAGTCGAAATATACCTTGGTGAAGTGCTCTGGAATGATACTGATGCTGCCCTCTCTGACAGCTTCGATAGCTGTTTTAGCTAGGGGCTGTGTTTGGATAAACCATTGCATGCTGACTTGGGGCTCAATCATTGTCTGACAGCGGTTGCAATGCCCTACCGAATGAGGATATGGCTCGATTTTCTCCAGCAGCCCTTTATCTCTCAGATCTGCTATTACCTTATCTCGACAAGTAAATCTTTCCATGCCTTTATATGAATTAGCATTTTCGTTCAGAGTAGCATCGGGGTTCATAATATTTACCAGTGGTAAATTATGGCGTTGGGCCACCTCAAAGTCTGTAGGATCATGAGCCGGAGTTATCTTCAGTGCTCCAGTGCCAAAGGAAGGGTCGACTGCCTCGTCGGCGATAATGGGGATTTCCTTGTTTATGATGGGGAGGGTCACATTTTTACCTATGAAATTCTTATAGCGCTCGTCCGCAGGATTTACTGCCACAGCCGTATCGCCAAAGAAAGTTTCGGGACGTGTAGTAGCTACGGTGATAAAGCCATCGCTATTAGCCAGGGGATAGCGGATATAGTAAAGGTGCCCCATGATATCCTTGTGGTCTACCTCAAGATCGGAAAGTGCAGTCTGGCAGCGAGGACACCAGTTTATCATTCGCTCACCCCTGTATATTAGACCCTTCTGGTACAGGCGGACAAAGGCGGTACGAACCGCTTTGCTGGGGGCTTTATCCAGTGTGAAGCATTCCCGCGTCCAATCGCAGGAAGCGCCCAGCATTTGATGTTGTTGCCTGATACCTTCTCGGCGCTCATTAGCCCATTCCCAGGCTAATTTGGTGAAATTCTCTCTGCCTATGTCATCCTTGGTCTGCCCTCTTTGGGCTAGTTGCTGTTCTATAACCACCTGTGTGGCAATCCCGGCGTGGTCAGCTCCGGGCAGCCATAGTGTAGGTTCTCCCTTCATCCTGTGCCACCTGACCATAATATCCTCCAGCGTGTCGGTCAGTGCGTGCCCTAAGTGAAGCTCGCCGGTGACGTTAGGTGGTGGCATGATGATAACGAAGGGCTTTTTCTCAGGGTCTATCTTGGGAGTGAAATAGCCCTGCTCAAGCCAGAAATTGTACCATTTCTCCTCTATCTTGCCTGGCTCGTAGGCTCTGGGGATGTTATCTTGTATTTCTAGTGGCTTTGTCAATTTTGGAAGTTACCTGATTTTTCTTGTTTGTGCTTCCTTTTTAAATACCAGGCTGACCAGTTTTTATCTGGTACGGAACTCGGTATCCCATTTGGGATCTCCTCCGTCTCAAAGAATCCTGCCATTCCAACAGAATAAGTAGAAACCCACTTATGGTATTTAGGGCATTCGCAACCCTTTGGGAAAGTTTCTTTACAAATTAACAAATGCTCACACTCTGGACACACTGGCTTCTTCATATTTTTCTTTATTTCTCACTTTCCAGAGAAGAGTTTACTCCCGCTAAGAGTTCTACTATTCTATCCAGTATCTTATCGGCTACTTCTCTTTTAGGCAGGAGAGGCAAGCTATCAATTCTGCCTTCTCGGTCGATTATGGTTACTCGATTATTGTCAGCACCGAAGCCACTATCGCTAGCCGTGATGTCGTTAGCCACGATAAAGGCGAGTACCTTTTGTTGCAGCTTATGTTTAGCATTTTCTACCACGCTGCTGCTTTCAGCAGCAAAGCCTACTTTAATGAAATCTCCTTTGACACTGCCTAAAATGTCTGGGGTGAGCTCCAGGTTTAAGGTCAATCCTGCGGCTCCCTTTTTAATTTTGTCTTTAGCTGCGCTTGCCGGGCGATAATCAGCTATGGCTGCTGCCATAAGCAAAGCATCAGCCTGGGGAACTGCATTTTCCACTGCCTGGTACATCTCTTGGGCGGTGTTGGCGTTTACTATATCAATACCTATAGGTTTAGCGAGTGAGGTAGGGGCTGTGATTAACGAGACTCTGGCCCCTCTGTCGCGCGCTGCCTCTGCTAGAGCATAACCCATTTTCCCTGATGAACGATTGGTGATATAACGAACTGGGTCGATGGGCTCTTGAGTACCACCAGCGGTAACCACGATATGTTTGCCAGCCAGGTCACCAAATTTCCCCAATACCTGGCAGATGGTGCCTATAATATCATTACTATCAGTAAGTCGCCCCAACCCTTCCTTACCCGAGGCTAATCTACCTAAAGCTGGCCCAACAATGGTAAAGTTACGTGCTTTGAGCTTGGATAAATTATCCTGAGTTATGGGATTATCATACATATTTGCATCCATGGCTGGTGCTATGACCACTGGAGACTTGGTAGCAAGCACTGTGCAGCAGAGCATATCATCAGCGATGCCAGTAGCCAGCTTGGCAATGATGTTGGCTGTAGCTGGAGCAATAACTATTATATCAGCGGCTTCTGCCAAGGATACATGCTCAAGGCTGAACTCCGAAGCCAAATCAAACATTTCGATAACTACAGGTCTGCCTGTAATAGCTCGGAAGGTAACAGGTGATATGAACTGGAGGGCTTCTTCGGTCATAATCACGTTAACTCTTGCCCCTGCCTGAGTTAACTGGCTAGCAATATCTGCTGCCTTGTAGACAGCAATGCTACCTGTCACTCCTAAAACGATAGTTTTGTTACCAAGCATTTTTGCCTCAATTTTACCCTTTGTTGGGCAAATTATTCATTTCATAAATAAGACGCAATCCAACTAAGGTTAAATCAGGATTTACTATTTCTATTGCTGGTATCTCTTTGGCTAAAGGATATGCCTGGCCGCCAGTGGCTACCACCTTTGTCTTAGTCCCCAATTCTTGCTCTATTCGCTGAATCATACCTTCGATAAGTCCAATGTAACCAAAAATTATACCCGATTGCATAGCAGATATGGTATTCCTGCCGATGACTTGCTTGGGACGGATTAATTCTATTCGGGGGAGCATAGCGGTGCGAGCGAATAACGATTCACTAGCTATGCTGATTCCTGGAGCAATAGCTCCTCCGAGATAATCGCCCTCCTTAGAAATAATGTCGAAGGTAGTAGCAGTGCCAAGGTCAATGACGGTTACCGAGCCTCCATAAAGATAGTGAGCAGCTACAGCATTTACTACCCGGTCAGGGCCAACTTCCCGTGGATTATCTACACAGATGCGTATTCCGGTTTTTACACCGACTTCGACTACTAGAGGTAGGATGTTTAAATATTTTTGACACATCTCCTGAAGGGTGTGGACCAGAGGGGGAACGACACTACATAATGATACACTTGTGATTTTTGAGGGTGACACTTTTTGGCATTCTAAAAGGTTGAGCAATAAAACACCGTATTCATCTGTCATGCGGTGGATTCCGGTGGCTAATTGCCAGGTAACCTTTAGCCTATCCTTATCGAATATACCTAAAGTGATGTTTGTGTTTCCAACATCAATAGCTAATAACATAGTGAATAATTCGTACTCTGATCAGGTCTTTTGTTTTGGATCTTCCTCATAAAACTTACTAATAACCTCGTTATCTCGCTAGAATGTGGGGTGAGTATAGCATCAAGGTCTAATTTCTGCCACTATAAGGGAAATTAAATAAGTGGGTTAGAGTTGGTAGTCCTTACTGTTCTCCCCGGTAAAAATTTCTAATTCTTTAATCATGGCTTGCCAATGTGTACCTTGCCAGTAAACACGATGACATATAGGGCATTTCGCATATTGATTTTGAGTTTTAAACACGTGGGGTGGAATCAAATCTCGCACCTCTTCTTTGTTTTGAGATATCAGTGGCTGGTTACATTCAAGGCAAAGGGAAAAAGGTCTGAAATGATAATCCAAGTTCAAAGTCTTCACCGTTTGTCGTAATTGAGCTTTAGGGTCATCTTCTGTAATAAGTATAGCCCTGAGCTTGCCGCTTGTAACCAAACGCCTTTTCATAATTTGAGTATCTCTAGTCAAAATCACCCTATTTTCGCTAAGGGCGAGTTTAATCAACCTGTTATCGTCTTTTTGCTTAAACACCAAAGTGTCATAGCCAATCACTCTTAGCCATTTAGCCAGCTTGCCAACATTATTATTTACAATAAATTTAAATTCCACAATTGACTTTAAACAAAGTGGGATGGGGAATCGACTAACTATTTAAATCCATCGCCGATGGCGAAAGTAAATAAACATGCCGAGTCCCAGGAATATTATAATGGAAAGCAAAATGCCGAAAGACTGAAGGCTGCCGTGCTCTATTCCACCAGGTAAAGGGATATTCATGCCAAAAAAGCCGGTTACCAAGGTGGCTGGGGCTATGACTGCCATAACAATAGTTAGTACTCGCATTGTCTCTTGTATTCGATTTGAGGTTAGCCAATTGCTGGTTTCGGCAAGCCCATCCACGACCTCCTTGCAATCTTCAAGCCCATCCCAGATCTTGCGGATGTGGTCAGCAATATCACCAAAGTAGCTCTCCTGTTTCCCCTTAAAAAATGGGTAGTCTTTTTTCTCAAGGGTCTCGATCACTGCAATCTGAGGGTGGATGACACGGCGAAAGGAGATAAGATCTCGCCGAATCAAAGAAATCTGATGGACAGTCTCAGGGACGGTTTTACTAAAGATGATATCCTCTATGTCATCAATGCTTTCTGTGATCTTATTAAGAATAGGAAAGCAGTAGTTTACTAGCCTGTCAATGATGTGGTATAGGAGAAACCCTGAACCTCGCCCTAAGTAAGTCTCTCTCTTCTCCTCGTTGATTTGGCATTCTCGGAAGAACTTGGTCAGTGGTTTAAGGTTAGCAGCACAATGTACGGTAACAATATAGTTTTCTCCGACAAAAATATCTACTTCGCTGGGCCTTGTTATCCGATTTTTCTTATCAAATACAGGGAAATGCAGAACTATGAACAAGTGGTTTTCATCCTCGTCGATTTTGGGACGTTGTACAGGGCTAAGGACGTCATCTAAATTAAGGGGGTGAAAATTAAAATGCTGCCCTAAATAATTAACTTCATTAGCGGAAGGCCGCTCAATATACGTCCAAGTTAGTTTGCCTTCACTAATTGAACTGACATTCAGCTCTTTTTGTTCAATAAATGACATTGCTCACTCGAAGAAGAATCTTATATAATTTTACCAATAGTTTTGCAGTTAGGCTAGTCTATCATGTTTCATGCATTAATTTGACAAAACAAGCAGAGATACATTAGAATTTACTTAGGACATTAACAATTGAATAGTGGAAGGAAGGTTTTGAGTGGAGAGCTTGATCCTGGCTCAGAATGAACGTTGGCGGTGCGCCTTATGCATGCAAGCCGAACGGGGTTATGGTCTTCGGACCATTAACCTAGTGGCGAACGGCTGAGTAATGCATAAGTAATCTACCTTCAAGTGGAGAATAACTTGCTGAAAAGCAAGCTAATACTGCATGTGGTAGTCGAGTGGCTGCTTGATTACTAAAGCCTTAGGGCGCTTGAAGATGAGCTTATGTCTGATTAGCTAGTTGGTAGGGTAATGGCCTACCAAGGCGATGATCGGTAGCTGGTTTGAGAGGATGATCAGCCACACTGGGACTGAGACACGGCCCAGACTCCTACGGGAGGCAGCAGCAAGGAATATTGGGCAATGGGCGAAAGCCTGACCCAGCGACACCGCGTGAGGGATGAAGGCCTTCGGGTTGTAAACCTCTTTTCTCAGGGAAGAAGATCTGACGGTACCTGAGGAATAAGTCTTGGCTAACTACGTGCCAGCAGCCGCGGTAATACGTAGGAGGCGAACGTTATTCGGATTTACTGGGCGTAAAGAGAGTGTAGGCGGTTTTTCAAGTCAGGTGTGAAATCTTTTGACTTAATCAGAAGGGGTCATCTGATACTGTGAGACTTGAGGGCGGCAGAAGGAAATGGAATTCCCAGTGTAGCGGTGAAATGCGTTGATATTGGGAAGAACACCAGTGGCGAAGGCGATTTCCTAGGCTGTTTCTGACGCTGAGGCTCGAAAGCGTGGGGAGCGAAGCGGATTAGATACCCGC
>CAZEQL010000014.1:21882-23763 GCA_964514415.1 uncultured Dehalococcoidales bacterium | reverse complement strand
GTTCTAGGTTCTAGGTTGCCCATTTACTTTAACTTTTTGAATCTCTCCTCTATTTCTCTGAGCATCTCTTCAAATGTCATTTCTTCCGGCCCTTTGATGTTATGCATATTCAGTGCATTGTATTACACCTTCAAGGAAGTTAACCCTTCACCCAATACCTCTGGGGAAATCCATAATCCTGCTTTAACCAAGTTTTGAATGGTATCACTCGCTTCACTTCTTCCGATGATACCAGCTTCATATGCTTTCATAACAACACCCAGGCATCCAATAGCTTTTAGTCTCAGGATTCTTGCAGCAACTCTTGCCAATTTATCATCCACTAAAATATCCTTTGTATTTGCGTGCAATGGGATGAGCACTTCTAAATATAGCTTCTTTAAAAAGTCTAATTTTCTGATTTTAGCGAGGAGAATGAGTGGGCTCGCATCACTTACCACGGGCATATTCCAAATCCTCTCTCAAGTCCTCGAGGTCATACTGAAATATAATTTTTCTCTTTGGTAATTCTGCAAACAGCTCAGCCAGTGAAACACCCGCTATCTCGGCAGCTTTCCATAAAGTCACTTTCTGTAACCTGTACATCTCCAGTGCTTTGTTCAGTTTCCATGCACTTAACCCTTCCTCAACTATCTTTGTTATCAGTATGGATTTATCCACCTTTTCCCTTTCTGCCCAATATCCAACCTCTTTCATAATCTCGTCAGGAAGCTCCGCCATAACTTTTCCAGCCATATTTATTCACCCCCTCTTTTAGTAATCCACCAAAAAAATAATGTTCTAAGTTCTACGTTGGTTTTAGAACTTAGCAGCTTCTTCTTATTTTATCACGGTTCTCCACAATCCAATACAATGGAGTCTAGAGTCAGGAGTCGGGAGTCTGGAGTCTGAGTTTATCGGTTTAATATTGAACGCTGAACTTTCTTTGGCTATCTCTAAGTTCTGATAAACAGCGTCAACGATGGTGTTGCCGGTGACAAATATCTTGTTCTCAGGAATTCCCTCACCCAGCAGAATTGTTTTTGCCTTCTCAGTAGGGGCAAATAGGTAGTCGGAGCAGTGGTCAGTTAAAACTCGGTTAATCTCCTCAGGCATGTTTCTGTCGTAGCTTCGTAAACCAGCTTCGACATGCTCAACTTTCATATGAAGCTTTGCTGCTGCTAAAGCGCCAGCAAGCACGGAGTTAGTATCGCCCTCCACTAAGACGATATCAGTACCTTCATTCTGTAGGACATTTTCCACGCCGATGAGTATTTTTGCTGTTTGCTCGGCATGGGAGCCTGAACCCACTTCTAAATTGTACTTAGCCTGTGAAAGCTTTAGTTGCTCAAAGAAAACCTTATCCAAGTTGTATGAATAATGCTGACCGGTATGGAGGATAAAGTAAGTGATTGGTGACCAGTGATCAGTGACCAGTGGATTGTATTTATCTAAGGCTCTTATCACTGGAGACATCTTGATTATTTCGGGACGAGTTCCTAGAACAATGGCAACCTTCACTTTGGAAATCCTAAATTCTAATTTCTAAATCCTAAACAAATTCAAAACCCAAATGCCGAAAGTAGTTTTGAATTATAGCGCTACTTCAACAAGAGCAGCAGTAGCGGCGGGCGGTAGTACATCCAAGCCTTCCACCTTGAGTCCCTCGATGTGAAATTCGATAGCTGCCTTCATTTTTTCAGTTGTTTCCTCCACGGTCGCCCCTGTAGCTATACAGCCTGGCAGGTCTGGGCAGTAGGCAGAATAATTACCATTGGCCTTTTCAATCGCAATCGCATATTTAAACATCTCTTTCCGCTCCCTTCAGCTCAGCTTGCTTTAGTATGGTATGAGTTTTATAACTTCCCTAACTTTCACCGACTTTACATCCTGCGGCATTCA
>CAZEQL010000014.1:0-21782 GCA_964514415.1 uncultured Dehalococcoidales bacterium | reverse complement strand
GTATGAGTTTTATAACTTCCCTAACTTTCACCGACTTTACATCCTGCGGCATTCAGTGTAAGGCTTACCAGGGTCTACACACTGCATATAAGCATGGTCGGGGTCATCAGGTGTAGTTAACCCGAGCTTCACAGGACACCAGTCATGTTCTAATATGGTAACGTAATGAAGCAAGGTTGATAGCGCATGAGTGCAGAGCGCATCTGTTCTATCTAACAATATCTTTGGGTCATCTACCACCATTTTATCACCAACTTTATATACAGGGCACTTGCCTCTGATTTCACAAACCTTTATCTCCAGCATCGGTCTAAAAAACTAGTCAGTGGTCAACAGTCGATAGCTAGTAGTCAGCAGTCGATAGTCATTAGTCACTAGTCTGAATGCTATAAAATATACAGCTTTAGTAAAGTGAAGGCAAGAGGGAGAGAATTAGTCGAGAGTCGAAAATCATTAGTCGAGAGTCAACAGTCGATAGTCAGTAGTCGATGGTCGAGAGTCAATAGTTAGGAGTCAACAGCCAGGAGTCGGGAGTCAAATTAGTCGAGAGTCGAAAATCATTAGTCATTAGTCAGAAGTCGAAAGTCAGTAGTCGAAAGTCGATAGTCAGAAGTCATATTAGTTTGTTGAATTAAAAAACTCAGCTTTTCCGCCTGGTTAATGCATTCAGGAGTATGCCTGTAAAGATGCTTAGTATACCCATAATGAGGAGAAGCGTGGTCAGGATGGCACTACCTATGGGCACAGTATGCGCCGTCGTCGCCAGATTAAACACTTTGATGCCGATAATGAGACCAGCCACCGTCAGGATGCCGCCTATCAGTCCAAAAAAGAGAAGGGGTTTCCTTTCTGAAATCATCGCTATTATTCGACTGAGAACTCCTACACCATGCCTTACAGGGTTGAGAGTTGAGCCATCCCTGGTATATATGTTTGAGATTGGCACCTCCGTTATCTTGAGGCCCCTCTCCGCTGCGCAGGCTATTGTTTCTGTTGATATGGCCATCCCGTTTTCCTTTAGCTCCAGTTCAGATATTGCCTTTCTAGAAAAAGCCCTGAAGCCACATTCGGAATCGGAGAGTTTCTTCTTTGAGAGTATACGGGTGGAATGTAAAAGGACTTTTTGCCCGATACGACGATAGAAAGGAGTCCTCTCTTTTTGTGCCTCTCTGGAGCCAACAACAAGGTCAAAACCCTCCGAGATGGGCTTGATAAGGGCAGGAATTTCATCGGGATTATGCTGTGAATCAGCATCCAGAAGAACAAGAACATCTGGGTCCCTTTTCCTTGCCTCCCTGAGTATGCTCTGTATAGCTGCTCCATAACCTTTGTTTTCGTGGTGTCGAATTATGGTCGCCCCGGCGAGTTCGGCAATTTTGGAGGTATTATCCATGCTTCCATCATCAAGGACAACGACTTCGTCCGCATATTGCCCTGCCTGGAGAACCAGGCTCCCGATGTATTTTGCCTCGTTATAGGCAGGCATACCAACAAGAATGCCGCCCATACGTTCTGAGCTTTTCATCTTTGTCTTAATTCTAGCTAACTTTGTTCTCTAGTTTCAACTATCAATCAGATGTATATTGGAAAATCTTGACGCTAGGGACTTTCTTCCCTGCCATTGTTACCAAAGTGTTGGATTGATGGACAAGCTTATAGTGCTGCAATTGCTCAAGGGGCACGGGGGAACTAAGAGGGTTTGTGCTTACTACTCTGTAATTTCCAGATTCCTGGCTGGAGATGTAAGCTTCGGCTTCTTTATAAGTAGCAAAGGATTTCGTGTCCGTGATTTCCTTATACTTCACCCCCTCCTGGCTTAACTTTTCTTTATAAGAAATCACCGAGGTCTCTTCAGGAGTCACAGCTTTGCCATCAAAGTTATACAGCCTGACAACCATAGATTGGTAGTAAGTGGGGTAAAAGAAAGTTGCTGGCTCCAGTTTGCCGCCCTCCTTGGGCACATAGTAGGTTCCATAAAAGTCATCGCTGTTTTTACCTGCCCGTATCGGCATGGCGTAGAATTTTCCAGTTGGCATCATGTAGTCGATTATCACATACTTCGCGCCCATTTTATCTGCTATTTGGTTAGCTGAGTTTTCATCCTGAGCGATAAAGAAATAAGCCGTAGCAGCCTTGGCCTGACCGGGATTGGAATTCGGTATGCGGTGGGAAATGCGCATTATCCAGTAGCCATAGTCCCACCAGGACATCACTCCATAGGCAGTTTCAGGATAGCAGAATGGAGTTTCATATAGCTCATAGTAAAACTCGGCGTCGCCAAAAGGCTCAGGGCTATTATCCTTGAGCCATTCAAGCGAGCTATACCAGCCCTGGTCAATAAGGGATGGCTCACTGGCCAGCGCTCTTGCCTTGCCGATATTGGGGAAAAAGACGAGGAAGAAAATGGCTATTCCGACCAGAATTACTCTCACCCAGGTGGCTCTAGGCTGCAGGAATGTACTTTGTTTTGCCCTGGCACTTTTCTTCTTTGCCTTCTTCGTCATATACGTTTTGACTATCTGTTTGGGCCTGGCGAGCAATTGCTTTAAGCCGGCAAAGTCAAAAACTCTCCAGGAGAAATATCCTGTGAGCAAGGCGGCATTTATGGCGTAGTAGTAGCTGAAGCGGCGCTGCCCCAGGACGGCTATTAGCATAATGACGCTCCATACCAGGAACAAGGTTTTATCGGCGCTCTCTTCCTTGATATTGCGGTAGATGAGCCAGCCAAATGCAATGAAGGAGATGAAGAAAGCAGTGGTGAAGTTAAGCCAGGCTATTTTCAGCGAGAAATGACCATAGGGTAGGAGGAGAGGGTGCACCTCGAGGACAGTCAAGGCGGCACCACGAGGGGTGAAGATATGGAACTGGCTGAGCATGGAATGAAGTAAAGAGGGATTAACGGCATGGAAGATAGCAAAGCTGATTCCAGCAAGACAAAGCAATGCCGGTAAATAGTAAATGGGCTTTATAGTTTTTCTTGCCATGAGATAGGAGATAGCACTTAAGATTAAAGGCGCCACTATGGCAATTAGCAGCGATGCACCATAGATAGTTGCTAGCCCTCCTTTCCCTGAAATGGGAAGAAGCATCATGGTGGCGATGAAGAATGATATGCTGCCGATGATGCACAGGTAATCGGTGGATTTGCCTCTCAGGTGGTCTATGATGAACTGAATTACGAGCCAGGCAGAGACGATAAACACAATCAGCAGCGCGCCTTGCCAGGTGAGGAGATAAGTGCCGAGAAAAATACCAGCAAGCACGGTGTAAATAAGTGGTTTAGCTATAGTTGACCAATTTCCATGTAACAGGTGGGCGAACGATATTTGCTTCTCCTGAGCTCGTTTAACAGCCAGTATTAAAAACATTATGGCTACTGTGCTAAACAAAGCTTCAGCCACATGGTGGTCGGTGAAGCCCAGGAGTGAGCGATTTAGAAACTCACCGGGCAAGATGACAACCAGAGCAGCCGCTAACACCCCCACCCAGCGGTTAAACAACTCCTTACCAATAAAGTACACCGGGATGATTATCAGAGTGCCCAGGATGGCTGGCAGATAAGCGCCAACAGCATCTATAATATGTGGGGAAGGCGAACCTAGGCTAACAAGCCAGATGATACCAGCAACAAGCCAGTCAAAAAATGGACGACCAGGACCTCCACCGCCACCAGGGTAGAGCATGTAGGGGTCAAAGGAATTGATGTGGGGGAAATGGTGAAGCAAGTTCTCTATGTGGTGCATGTGATACCAGGCATCGTTTCCCCTGAACCACACCGCATCGTGGACGAAAACCTGGTCATAAGGCAGGGCAATTCGTATATACAGGGAAATTCCAGCTATGACGAGTAATGCTATGGCGGTTATAACTCGTGGGGAGAGATGCCTCTTATTAGCCTGGGTATGCATATGCATTAATTCTCCCGTTCGGGAGGGGACAAGCCCCTCCCCTTGCCTCGATTCCGCTCATGCCTTATCGACTTGCAGGGGAAGGAAGAGGCTTTTTCGCCTGTTTTGTCGGGTGAGCCATCATCTACAACGATTACCTCGTAAGTGCCATCTATAACTTTAAGCAGCTTCTCCAGGACGATAGGTAATCCTTCTTCCTCGTTATATGCGGGAACAATGACAGTTGCTAGAGTTGCTAGAGTTGCTTGAGTTGCTTGAGTTTGTTGAGTTTCCTTCACTGTCCTAGGTTCTAGGCTAGCGGCTGGGTTTTATTTCACTGGTTCAGCTAAGACTTCTACCTTGCCCAAGTCCTTTGCCGCTTCTCTGAGACCTTCGATCATCCTTGGAATCCCCGGGGGATACCACTCCTCTCCACACTTCGGGCACACCAGCACCGGGACAGCTTTGATCAAGATCCCCCCTGTAACCTCGTCCCTGAATTCAAGCCTCATCTGCTCTCCACATCTGCAAGGATATTTCCTCATCTTTTCCTCCTCGTAAAGCTGTCGTCCCATTCCCTAGGGTCAGGCGCATATATACCGTTATCAAATAAGAGAGGTCCTCTCGCGGAGATAATACCACATGCACCGATTTATCGCCAACATGAATTAGAACCAGCGCACTTTCCCCACAAGGATCTTCGGGATAATGTTCCACCAATGTAAAGCCCTTCCTGAGTGCATCCTCAAGTTCTGCCTCACCTATATCATCATTTTCAGCTTCCCTACGAGCATGCCTACGCCAGATGAAGGTCCCCAAGCTCCTCGAAATCTTATCAGTTATATGTTCCTTACTCCTGTCCTTGCTCACCTGGCAAATTCATGGCCTTCTGTGTCGCTTGTCAAATGTCCAGCCCCAATTCCTCCGCTTTCTAAGGCTTCCAGAAGATAAATTTCAAAATGGTCCAAAGGTCGACAAAGCTTCCATCAGTTAAAATAATCCGTAGCTCGTTAACAGCAGGGCTGTAGACATGTTCCACAATCTCGGCAAATTCTACCTCGGCGATTTCCTTAAGGCGGTCAAGGTTTACAAATTTTACTCTAGCTCTTTTAGAAGCTTTTCTAAATGCTCCCTCTTATACTCCAGATGGTCTAAGTGTTGAAAATCTCGCAAGGTGCCCTCTTCCTCTAAGATTCCCTGCTGGTATCACCTTTCCATCTCCTGAACAGAAGAAACGCCGTATTTCCCGGTGATTTGAAATATTTCCACTTTAATCTCCCGCAAGTTCCTCTCTGGAAAAGTTTTAAGCCCTTGTTCTAATACGCTCTCTTTAGGCAGGCGTAACTCCTGTGCTAATGCATCTATAACCTTCTGGGTCTTTACTGCTGCCATTACCAAACCTCCTCGCATATTATAGCTGTTTTGGACTCTCTCTTGTCTACTGTCAATCAGACGGCCTTCAAGTTATCTCAAACTGTTTAAAATCTTCCTGTATCTCACCATCGCCTTCTCAAAGGTGAACTCCCCCTTAACAAGAGCATGGGCATTTTGGGCGATTTGCTCAAGGTCGGGGTGATTCATTTTACCACCGCTGGATGCCGTCTTCAGGCTAGAACTTGGGCTTTAGCCCAGCCTGCTTGCACAATTCATTAGCAGTTATTCTATCCAAGAAGCGATGTCCTTTAATAGGTATGGTTTTTACACCATTTGTATAGATAGAATGCCTACCACCTTCACGCAATAGCTAAAAGCCATTCTCCTCGAGGTATTTTACTAACTCACGACGCTTTACAGACACCCTTTATGTCTCTACTGGCAATTGCTCCAGGAGCGCGCCACCGGGAGAGATTTCCTTGCCCTGTTGCCGGTACGCCAATACCATTTCATGTAAAGCATCTCTGAGCAGTTCTCTACATTCCTCCACGGTTTTCCCCTCTGTAATTACCTCGGGCCACTCAACTAGGTGACCCATATAGCCGGAGCTTGTTTTGGTGTATTTGGCTGTGTAGTTCATCAGCATTTTGTCACCTCACCGATATTATACCGAGCTGAAGCCGTCTAACCAATTCTATCCACGAAACTGGCGAGAGCCTAGCCACTAACCTCCAACCTCTCAAGCTCCTCTATTTTACATTCGCCTATCGGAGGAATTGGCAGTCCCTTCCTCAGTCTAACCATAATCCAGCCATCAATGACTTCAGCAAGATTCTTGCGACATTCCTCTAAAGTTCTGCCATTTGCCCAGACTCCATCCAGTTCCGGCACCTCTCCATAGTATGGTTCCCCATCCTCGATAATCTCATATCTTGCTCTACCTAGAGCAGCCTGGATGTATTCAGTAATAATACTCTCCCTCCTTGCTGTTATAGTCATATTATAGCCCTTTTAGGTCATTCCCCCCATCCACTACCAGCCAGGTAGCTTTTCACCTTGTGCCAGGCTATCCAATATCTCCCTATACCTCTTCACCAAAACCTAATATCAGGGCTGATGGGCAAGGCTCCTCCTATACGTACTCTTCTATTATTTCACCCTCCGCTATAAGCCCTTTAACATTGTCCGTGAAGAGACTGAGCTTCCACCGATTTCAGGGCTCAAATTGATAAGAGTGTGTTTATTTTATCACCCTCACCTTAGACCTCTCCCGCCAAGGGAGAGGTTAGGTGAGAGAATCTCAGCTTTGTAAGGAACGATGGAAAGGCATTGCTAAACGCTCTCGAATAATGCGCTTGCCAGTTTGATAAGAGGAATGTACGATAAATCTTGTATAATTGAGGCAAATTTTATCAAAGGAGGTGAATTATGCAAACAAAGGTTTCAGTAAGAGGACAGACGGTAATACCACAGGAAATTCGCCACTCTCTCGGGATTACCAGCAATACTCTTCTATATTGGAAGATACAGAATGGGGTAATCCTGCTCTATCCTCTATCGAAAGACCCGGGTCAGTCCTGTTTGGGCATATTAAAGGATAGAGGCTTTACCCTCGAGGACTTCCTCCGAGAACGACAGCAAGAAAGAGAGAAGGAGGCAAGTGGCAATTTACATTTTAGATAGTTCAGCTATCCTGTGCCTATTATTCGGTGAAGATGGCGCTGAGGATGTCTCAGAACTTTTACAGAAAGCTGGCTCGGGTAATACCACAAAAATTCTGCTGCCGTTTATTGCCTTGATGGTGGTGGAGTATTGGCTCCTGAGGCGTCTGCCACCAGAAGAGGTAGCCAGCATCATGCTTCGGTTGGAGAGCTGTCCAGTGACCATTGAGGAATCCTACCCAGAATGGCGGCATCAAGCTGCCAGGCTCAAATCGAGCGCTTTGCTTTCAGCTGCCGATGCCTGGATTGCTTCCTTAGCCCTTATCCATAATGCTCAATTAGTGCATAAGGACCCTGAGTTCAGCAAAATCCCAAGGTTAAAAGCCCTGGAATTGCCTTACAAAACTAAGAGGTGCTAAGCAGTGATATATATTTCAGAGTGTTTATTTCATCACCCTCACCTTAGACCTCTCCCGTCAAGGGAGAGGTTAGGTGAGAGAATCTCAGCTTTGTAAGGGACAGTTGGCACACTATCTTCTCCAGTTGCCATTCATCTGCTCCACTATCTCCTCATATAGCCTGGCAATGTCTCTCCACGTATTCTGTGGCGGATTATAAAGTAGAGATTTTCCTGACCCTGCTGTGCATAAATTTCCCGAAAAATCTAATATTAGGGCTGGTGGGCAAGGCTTATCATCCCATGTATTTCTGTCAGAATTTCACCCTCCGCTATAATCCCTCTGATGCTATCCGTGAAGAGCTGAAGGATTTATAGATGCCTCCACGAAGTGCTCGCTGAAAGGACGTGGGAGGTATCGAGAGATGTAAAGGAGGTTATAAGAATAGGCAAGGCCTGCTAGAGCCGAGATGAAGTCGATGGGATATTAAGAGGTTTTGTGACCGAGGTTGGTCTTTTGTAACAAGCTGGCTAGCTTCTTTTCTAGTTCCAAGCCTTCACTCAGGGTGAGGTCTAAGCCTCTCACTACCGCCTGTTTGGCGCTTCTGACAGCCATTTGGTTATAAGATACAATCTTCCGGGCAATCTCATTAGCAGCAGGTAGGAGTTCACTCTTCGGCACCACTCGATTGACCAATCCTACCCTATAAGCCTCTTCGGCGTTAATCCTGCGGCCTGTAAGCAGCATCTCCAGGGCTTTGCTCCGCCCTATCGTACGAGGGAGAGTTTGTGTTGCCCCTGCAGCCGGAATTATCCCCAATCCCACCTCAGGTGTGCCAAATTGGGTATCAGTGGAAGCTATTCTGAGGTCGCAACACAATGCCATCTCAACTCCGTCGCCTATAACATATCCATGAAGGGCAGCAATTACGGGCTGAGGAAGACTCAAGAAAAGTCCCCAAACATCACGTTCCCAACGCACCTGGCGAGCTATGACAGGAGAAGGCGCGGTAAGAAATTCAGTTAGGTCAGCTCCAGCACAGAATGCCTTATCCCCCGCTCCCTTTAGAATGGCAACCTTCACCTCCGGGTCATCTTTTATGGCACCCAGGATTTGATGCAATTCATCACGCATCTGAACATTGTAAACATTTAAAACTTTGGGGCGATTCAGGGTAATGTAGGCTATGCTATCTTTCTTTTCATAAATTATGGTTTCAAAGGCATTCATGTCCTTCGTTCACCTTCACGTCCCTCGCCAGATAAAGGGTGGGATAGACGAGGGTCACCCTTCTAGTCCTCTCCCATCAAGGGAGGGGAGCTTACTTTCCTTTAAACTGAGGCTGTCTCCGTTCCAGAAAGGCTGTAATGCCCTCAGTTCGATCCTCTGTTGTTTGTAACAATGAATAAAGGTCAGCCTCTAGACGCAGCCCCTGTTCCAAAGTTAAGTCCAACCCCTTGTGTATCGCCTCCCTGGCATATCTTAACGATATAGGAGCCTTCAAACTCATTGTTTGTGCTGTTTCCATTACGGCTGGCATAAGCTCCTTTAATGAGACTACCCTATTAACTAACCCAATCTCATAAGCTTGTAAGGCATCTATTGCTTCTCCTGTGAGAATCATTTCCATAGCTTTGCCTCGGCTTATAATTCGGGGCAAGAGTTGAGTGCCACCATCCCAAGGAATAAATCCCGAAATAATTTGGGGTAATCCAAAATGCGCTGTATCTGCAGCAATTCTGAGGTCGCAAGCCAAAGCTAATTCCAAACCTTGTCCCAAGGCATCGCCGTTAATTGCAGCGATAACCGGGCGCTCAAGGTTGGTTATTATCTTAGTGACGGATGGCAGCTCTATTTCCTGTTCCCCTTGAAGGGAAACCAAGCCCTGGTCAGTCCCCAGGCAAAAACTTTCCCCAGCACCCGTTATGGTAACTACCCTTACTGAATCATCAGCCCTGATGGTGTCGCAAATATCAGTTAACTCCTGGATTAATTGAACTGTTATAGCGTTTTCCTCTGTCGGGCGATTGATAGTTATACTCCCTACAAATCCCGTTTTTTGATAAATAATGGTGTTGTAACTCATTAATCTTGACCTCTATTCTACCTCATAAGGCGAAAAAAACTTCCCAAGCCAGCTAGAACTCCATTTCTTTCAAGTCAGGCGCTATTATAAGCTTGGGTTCAGTTACTGATTGAACGTCTTCAGGAGTAATGCCGGGATAGACTTCTCTAAGAAGAAGCCCTTCAGAGGTAACTTCAATCACAGCGAGATTAGTAAATATAACGTTTACCTTTCCTTTAGCGGTGGGGGGATAAGTTAATTCCCGAACGATTTTAGGTTGTCCCTGCGTAGTGACATGTTCCATAGCGATTAGGAGTTTATTTGCTCCAGCGCATAAATCCATGGAGCCTCCTATGCTTCCCACGTTTCCCAATCTTCTTGCCGGATTATTCCAGCCGGCATAATCACCTTTTTCACTAACCTGGTAAGCCCCCATAACTACGACATCCATGTAGCCTCCCCGTATCATACTGAAGGATTCAACTATATCAAAATAAGCAGTCCCAGGAATCTCTGTTACTGGCTGACAGCTTGCGTTTATAAGATCCTGATCAATATCATCTCCAGAGGCCAGGGGTCCTGTTTTTACCATCCCTATCTCCGATTGAAGTATTATATCCTTCCCCTCTATCCAATTACTAACAAGAGTTGGTATGCCTATTCCCAGGTTAACATAATCACCATCTTTGACTTCCCTGCTTACTCGCAAGGCAATCATCTCTCGAGAAAGTCCTTCAAAGTTCCTTGCCATTTCCACTGCTTTCTTCGCTTTATGGACTTAATCTATAGTTATTGCATAGGTGACCCGAGGCACTTTTACTACCCGTTGCACATATATCCCTGGAGTATGTATATCTTCAGGTACCGACCTGCCTACCTCTACTAAATTCTCAACCTCAGCGATAGTCACTTTGCCTGCTGTAGCCATTACATGATTAAAGTTTCTTGCTGTTTTGCGATATTTTAAATTTCCTTCTTTATCCCCTCGATAAGCATGAATAAAAGCATACTCCGTTTTCAGGGCATATTCCAGAACATACTCCTTCCCATCAAAAATTCTTGTCTCCTTCTTTACTTCGCTTGAGGGAATATTGGACACAACCTTCTCAGCTACTATTGTTCCTACCCCTGTCGGGGTATAGAAAGCAGGGATTCCGGCTCCTGCTGCTCTATATTTTTCTGCCAGAGTTCCCATAGGATAAACTTCCAGCTCTATTTCGCCAGATCTAACTTTTTGCTCAAAACAACTATTCATGCCCTTGCTGGCTGAGCGATAAAGCCCGTAAGAATCTATGACTTTCTTAAGCTGCTTGTTTTTACAAAGCATATCCAGCTCTTCTGCACCCCCCAACAAAGGGCCGCATCCACATGCCAGTGTGAGATTCTTCACGCCTTTGGTGATTAAGGCTCTTAATAAAATTCTGGGAACACCCGCAGTAAAAAACCCGGGAATTGCTATAACCGCCCCATCCTTTATGTCCGCTATTGCTTCCTCTACGCTGGGATATACCTTATCCATAAAGCCTTCTTGTGGCTCTCCTCAATAAACAATCTCTTTGCCTGGTGTCATCAAGCACTGAAAAGCCTCCACCAAAGTGGAGGCTGCCTCCAGGTGCAGTATTTACTATTGCCCTTTCCCCAGGGAGATTGCTATCACCTAGCATATTTAGCTGCTTATCTTAGCATTAACACTACGGTGTGGCAATAAGTTGAGCCTCTATTATTGATATTATTTTATCGACAGCGTCCTCAGAAATCCCATGTTCCCTGGCCACATCTGCTGAAGCTATCTCCTTGCCAGTGATAAAGCCCTTCCGCAGCAGATATATTTCTTGCTCTCTTATTTCTATGTTTGCCCTATCAAGTTCTATTAATCGAATTACGTCTTCATGTTCTCTTGCCAGTACCCGAACTTGACTTGATTCATCTCTTAGAGCTTGCGCATAGTCTAAACTCGCTTCCCCATACTCCCTGTTATTTTCGTGAGCAATTGCTCTATTGAAATACGCCCTGGCATAGCCAGGATATAGCCTTATTGCCGTGGTATAGTGTGCTATGGCGCAATCAAGTTCCTGTCTGTTTCTATCCCGAATTCCCTTTTCTAGATGGCGGTTGCCTAAAATATAATGAGTTATCCCGGTTACCGCTTTCTTGGGCAATCCTTTGATATCTTCTACGTCCTCTAATTCGTTCCAATTTAAGTCCTTTATCCACCACTTTCCTCCTTCCCTAATTTGTGCTCCTATTCTGCGATGCTTTATATCCCGCGAGCCATACCACAAATCCAGGAATTGCCGCCTGCCTGAAGAAAGCTTAACAATGTTAATGTAGTGTGGAGTGTAACGGCCTGCATTATCTATAATTACCTCAACGATGCCAGCATCTAAAGCAAACTTTTGCCCAATGCGACTTATTAGCTTGGCGTAACCCAAGCAATCAGCTTGCTGGTGGAGGAGAACATCCCTTAGCTGGAAAAACCTGCCTCGCTTCACATTTCGCCTGGCCAATTCATATAACCAATTCGACATGGCTAGCTCGGGTTCAGCTTTGTCTTCTGTGGTCTGATTCGGGATTTCAGGCATATCCCAACGAGATAGTGCTCCATTTAATTCTCTGAAGGTAATCTCTGGCAACTTTTCCATTTTCATCATATAGTATAGTATATTTAAGGTTACATTCAGGTACAAATGCCGCAAAGTAAAAGAACGGGTATCTTTCTTCCTCGCTTTCAGGGCCAAAGGTTGGGAGATTTCCCTGAAGCTCTAGCACACATTCTGAACAAAGATAACGTCAGCTACTATGATGGCGTCTATGCTGCCAGCAATCCATATTATATAAAACCTGCTACAGAAGAAATGCTTATGAAGGTTCACTCAAGGGATATGATAGAGAGGGTGAAGAGAACCGAATATTGTGAGGCAGCTTTGTATTCAGCAGGAGCGACTATCCAGGCAGCCTTAGAAATATTTGAGGGAAAAATTGACAACGCCTTTATATTTACCGGTGTTGGCGATCACCACGCCGGCAGGAATTATTTTGGTGGTTGGTGCTATCTTAATGGCGCTGCTGTGGCTATAGCTATGTTGAGAGAAATAGGAGTAAAGAGATTTGCCATAGTAGACACCGATAGTCATCATGCTGATGGCACCAGGGATATATTCAGCCACGATGAAGAGGTGCTTCACGTCTGTTTTTGCTTCCAAGATTACTGCGACAAGAATGGGAATGTCGATATTGCCATTCCCTACGGCATAAGCGACGAAGACTATGTTAGAAAAATGGAGCAAGAATTTGCATTACGGGCTACTACCTTCAAACCTGAGTTTATATTCTGGGAACTTGGCTATGATGCTACTCAGGGGGAGTACGGAGACAAAGGGGTAAGTAAGGATTGCCATGAGAAATTAGCCAGAGCAATCAAGGAAACGGCTGACAAGGTGTGTCTCGGCAGATTGATAACCATTCTTTGTGGGGGTTCAGGCCGCCAATTAGCAACTTACATTATCCCCAGGGTAATTAAACAGCTAGCCGAATTGGATTAACACCGATTGATTGAGATTACCTTGCTTCACTTACAATAACAGAAAGAAAGAGGCATGAGAGCTGACCTTATTCTATACAACGCCAATGTAGTGACTTTGGATTCCAATTATCCTGAAGCTCAGCTTGTTGCTATTCGGGATAGCAAGGTGCTGGGAGTAGCGAGGAACGAAGCCTTGAAGGAATTTAGAGGTAGCAAAACTATGGTTGTAGATTACCAGGGCAGGACAGTTTTGCCAGGCTTTAACGACGCCCACTGCCACCTCGTTGCCCTGGCTAAAAGTCTAGTTACCCCCAATTTCGGGCCTGCTAAGGTACATTCTATCATTGATATCCAGAAGGAACTTGCAAAATTGGCCAAGGATTTGCCGTCAGGGAGCTGGATAAAGGCTGAAGGGTACAATGAATTCTACCTGATTGAGAAGCGCCATCCCACCCGCTGGGATCTGGATAGGGCAACCCCCACTCATCCAGTAAAACTTACACACCGTTCAGGACATGCACATGTGTTAAACAGCCTGGCTTTAGCTCTTGCTGGCATTTCCAGAGAAACGCCCGACCCTCCGGGTAGTATTATTGAACGAGACTTGGAAACCGGCGAGCCCAATGGTCTGCTCTATGACATGGGTGACTTTTTAAGTAAAAGAGTGCCGCCATTGGGTGATAAAGAATTGGAACAAGGGATAAAGCTAGCTAACCAAGAATTGCTCTCCTTGGGCATAACCTCTATTCAAGATGCCTCTTCAGAGAACAATTGGGAGCGTTGGCGGATGTTTCAGCGATGGAAAAAAGATGGGAGCTTAAAGTGTAGACTAAGCCTGATGTTAGGTGTGAAGGGGTTTAAACAATATCAGGAAGAAGGCTTGCCACCTGATCTGAATGGGAGTGGAATCCACCTTGGTGGGGTGAAGATAATTTTGCAAGAGACTACAGGACAGATCAGCCCGCGCTGGGAGGAACTAAAACCGATGGCATCACGTATTCATCAATCCAATCTACAAGTCGCCTTTCATGCTATTGAGGAGACTACAATTGAGGCAGCGTGCTCTGTTTTGGAACACGTGCTGCGGGAATCTCCACGACCAGACCATCGCCATCGCATAGAGCATTGCTCTGTATGTCAATTTGAGATGGCAAAGCGTTTAGCATCGCTTGGCATAATGGTGGTCACTCAGCCAGCCTTCATTTATTACAATGGGGATAGATACCTCAAAACAGTGCCCAAAAGGCAACTTAAGCACCTATACCCTATTGCCACCCTTTTGAAAGCCGGGGTAAATGTGGCTGCTGGCTCAGATTGCCCCGTGGTGCCGCCAAATCCGCTGATTGGTATTTATGCCGCTGTCTCACGCAGAGCGGAGACTGGAGAAGCTGTCTTGCCCGAGGAATGCATCTCTTCCCTGGAAGCGTTACGCATGTACACTAGAAATGCTGCTTATGCTTCTTTTGAAGAAACCATAAAAGGTTCTATAACACCTGGCAAGCTTGCTGACCTAATAGTATTGAATGCTGATATTACAAGGCTACCTGTTGAAGACATAAAGGACTTGAAGGTGGAGCTGACCATCATCGGTGGGGATATAGTGTGGAGGAAGAAGTAAAGTTAAACTTTACTTAGATTCTCTGAATCTCTAACGTTCAACCTTAGTGTGCTACTTACAATAAATCACCGCTGTTCACAATTTCCATAAAAATTCTTGCCGGATAATCCACCACTTCATTGAAAGAATGCTTGATTTCATCAATGGCTTTTTCACTGGCCAGATCACTGATGGTTCGAATAATTACAAAGGGTACTGCATTCATCCAACAAACATGGGCAACTGCTGCACCCTCCATTTCCACACAATCTCCAGCGAATTGTTGCCACAACCGGCTTTTCTTAACGGCGTCATTGCATGGTTTATCTCCCGTCAATACTGAACCCACCGAAAGCCTTCCCGCCAATCCTAATCTTTTCCCAGCATTGACTGCTGCCTCAATTAGCCTGTAATCAGCTTGATACCAACGGTCCTGCCAGTGGTCATATTCTATCGCACGATCGGAGATGATTATATCGCCTACTCGAAGATTTGGGTTAATTGCCCCAGCGACTCCAATTAGGAAGATGCACTCTATTTGGAAACAGTCGATTAAGTGCTGAGTATGGGCAGCAGCCTTGACCTTTCCTATCCCAGAAGATGTCAGCACTATGTCGTGATTTGCTACTCGCTCTAGATACCATGTCCGTCCCAACTTATCCTGAACATCATTGCCTGTCAGGTTTTCTAGAACCAGTTTTATCTCGCTTTCTATGGCTGACATGATTCCTATACGCAAAGTGCTGCCTCTTACATTAGCCTTAACCCAACTCTTGACCAATTATATCATTATGTTGCAATAGCACCCGCTGCTTGTTAATGTGTAAATTAAAATTTGTCGGAGTCACAAGGTTAAATGGGCACATATATAGCGAGAACCGAACATCGTAGAAGGTTCGTTCAAGAGCTCTTAATTCATCTTGACGTCGCCAAAATGGTGCAGCAAGCGCAACGAATTCTTATCAAACCAAATATTGTTTCGTATGAACTTTACCCAACTACTACCCATCCCGATGTCCTTAGTTCGTGCCTCGAATTTTTTCTTCAGTGGCATAAGGAGCTTATTGTAGCTGATGGCCCTGCTGTTGATGCTGGTGATACCAAAGTCGTCCTAAGTCATCATCCTCTCAAGAAAGTTTGCGATAGTTTCAATATTCCTTTGATAGATCTTACATCTCAAGAAATGACAACAATAGTCACAGAAAGTGGCATGAAACTCGAGGTTGCTAAGATTGTTTTCGATTATGACTTTATCGTTTCTCTGCCAGTTCTCAAGAGCCACTCCTGGTGTTTTTTTACCGGTGCTTTAAAGAACCAGTTTGGCTTCTTTTCTGCAGGAGAGCGAATCAGATTGCACTTTGGGGGAGATATCTTTCGTGCCATAGCTGAAGTTAACAGCGTGATAAAACCCAGCCTGTTTATAATGGATGCTGTTGAAACTCTTATTAAGGCCAACGAGGTAAGGCATGGCGGCATCCTTGCTAAATTGGGCTATATGCTGGGGGGCACTGATCCTTTAAACTTAGATGTGTTTGGCTTTCAATTGCTTAGCGAGATCGATCCAAGGTTAAAAGGGAAACATTATCAAGAAATACCCTATCTTGCCCATGCCGCTAATCTGGCTCTTGGTGACCCTCAGGCTCAGCCTCTATATCTTCAGGTCTGAATGGAGTAATCAAAAGCAGTTCAGCTTATTACGCCTCTCTCGATATACTGAGATAGTTCTTGTTCACTCATGCCTAGCAACTCTCGATAAACATAGCGATTATCTTGCCCCAGAAGGGGAGCAGCTCGGCGAAACATGGCTGGTGTGCGAGAAAACTTTATCGGGGTATTAGCACAAATTGTTCTGCCCAACACAGGATGGTCAACTTGAGCAAAAAAATTCCTGGCTACTAAGTGAGGGTCATTAGCTAAGTCGTTAGCATCCTCAACTATCCCAGCGGGAATACCTGCTTGCTGAAGCAAAGTCATTACTTCCTCTGGAGTATGTTGGGCAGACCACTGCTCTAAAAATTCATTTAGCTCCTCAAGGTGCCTCTTCCGTGCTGAAAAAGTGGAGAATTTTTTCTTTTTACTCCAGGCAGGATTACCCAAGACATAGCAAAGAGCTTGCCATTCTTCCTCGGTGAAAACAGCGATGGTACACCATCTATCATTTCCCAAGCATTTGTAGCAACCATAAGGAGCGGCTGGAATATAGCCTGGGCTATTACCTTGAGGTGTAGCAACATTGTGATTAATGGTGTAGTCCAAGATAGCTGGTCCGAGCAAGGAACACATGGCCTCATATTCTGAAATGTCTATATATTGACCCTGGCCAGTTTTGTCTCGGCACTCTAGAGCAGCTAAAACAGCGAGGGCAGCGAAAAGTCCAGCTACCACGTCAGCATAGGAGTAACCTAAACCCAATGGAGGATTTTTGATAATTTTCTCTCTGTCATTGTGAGCTGAAGACGAAGCAATTTTACGAGAAAAAGAAGTAAGGCAGGTGATACCTGAGAACGCCTGGATAGTAGGTCCCAAAGTGGTAAAATCTCCCCATGGCCCTGTTCTTCCCATCCCAGACATACTTAACATAATGATATTGGGCTTCACTCCAGCCAGTCTGTCATAACCTAAATCCCAGTTCATCATCACCCTAGGGGTAAAGTTTTCTATCACAACATCGCTAATCTTAACCAATTTAAGAACAACGTCCCTTGCTTCGGGATAACTCATATCCAGAGTGATGCTCAGTTTATTTCGATTCCAGGTATTAAAATAGCCTGTAGCGTTACGCTCGGCACCTGTGGCGGTCTTCTGAGATTGAACTTTAATCACTTCGGCTCCAAAATCAGCCAGAATTCTGGTAGCATAGGGTCCTGCCAGTAGCCAGGTGAAATCGAGAATTCTTAACCCTTCAAGAGCATTCTTGTCCATTACTAATTAAGGCGGGGATGAAACCCACCACTACACTTATAATACCCCTCGTCGGGGTGGGGCTTATCCCCGACCGATTGTCTATCATCATCAGTGAAGCAATCTAAATAACCTTGCTAGCGGAAAGCCGTTCCAGGTCGCCGATGCTCAGCCCCAACTTTTCCTGAAATACCTGCGCATTGTGTTCACCAATTAAAGGGGCTCGCTTCATATTCCATTGATTTTTGTCATTCTTCGCCCTGTGGGCGAAGAATCTATAAGGAGCGCCGGGATATTTGTAGATGTGGGATTTTAGCCCAGCACCTACAAGCTCAGGGTGTTCTACTGAAGCAAAGAAATCGCGCACTAGAAGCTGAGTACTGTTTACCATTTCTTCCGCTGTGCAGATTGGAGCCCAGGGCAAACGCATCGATTGCCCTAGTTCAAAAAGCTCAGCTCTGGTGTGGGTTTTTGTCCATAGGGTTAATATATCAATAATATGGTCCCAGTGTCGCCTTCGATATTCCTCCTTTTGCCACTTTCTCTCCTTCAAGTCTTTAGCCCTGCCTTCACTATCCAATAGGTTAACCAGGATATCCCATTCCCTATCAACGGTGAGAAGAACATAACCATCTTCGCAAGGTAGAAAGCAAAAAGAGTCATTTTGGTGAGAGCTTCCTTGCCTCTGGGATACTACCCTATCATAGAAATACTGGACCAACACGTGCTCTAAAGTTGCTGCTACTGCCTCTTGCTGAGAGATATCGATGTGCTGACCTTTACCACTGTAATTCCGCTCGCGTAATGCTATAAAAATACCAATAACTGCGAAAAGGGAAGCTACATAATAGGGTTGCTCTCCATAAGGCTTAAGAGGCGGGGTGTCAGAAGCGCCACAAATATACATCTGACCACCTGTAGCCGAGGCGACTATGTCGCAGGATTTATATTGGCTATAAAGCCCATTTTGCCCGAAACCAGTAACCGAAACTAAAATGAGCCTAGGGTTTGTTTTACTTAAACTTTCATAGTCTAGTTCGAGTTTCTCCAGATATCCCGAAGGGAAGGTCTCGATTATTATATCGGCTTTGCTGACTAGTTGGCGAAAAATTTCCTGCCCTTCCCTGCTTTCCAAGTTTAGAGTTATTCCTAGTTTGTTTGTATTGTTGTACCAAAAAGACAGGCTTCTTTCAGGATGTGGCATATCTTTCCAGAAGGGACCTATCCACCGTGAGGCATCCCCGCCGGGCCTCTCGACTTTGATTACTTCAGCCCCCAGATCAGCCAGTAACTTAGAACAAAAAGAGGCCTTCTCATCTGACAAATCCAAGATTTGAAGTCCTCTTAACAAGGTATCCCCCCTGGGGGATGGTATTTCACTGTCACCTTAAGAAATAATGAAAGGGTCTACATTCTTCGCTTCATTCGGAATAACAAACCGCTATGAATCTAATCCGAGGAAGGTAAAGGCCTTGGCGTTTGTAGTGCCATCTCCTGGTCACAACAACTTGCTACACCCTCGCCAGCTTTGGTGCAAAGCACCTCAGTGCCGCACTTCTCACAGCGATATCTTTTGCCTAATTGATTCATTATGTTACTACCTCCAATTGTTAACCAAAACTCAATTTAGCCGAGCAGGCTATTTCTTTAACTCCATTGGTTGCCCACAACAGCTTATTGTGCCATTTCCGGGACGTGTAACAATAAACTCCGAACCACACTTTTTGCATACATACCTCTTGCCTATCTGGTTCGCCATCTCTATTCAAACCTCCTTAAGGATTTTAGTTTAGCGTAATTTTACATCGCACACTTCATATTGGTCAAGGAAAAGATTGGAGTTCTGGTGATGAAGTGGTTATCCATACAGCTATTTTCCTGTGAATAATGGTTGCCGCTTATTACGCAGGGCGTCTATTCCCTCTCTATGATCCTGGGATGCTAGGGTGATTGATTGGCACATAGCAAACTCTCCCAACGCACTTTCTAAATTCATGTCTAAACCTTTGTAAGCCTGGGCTTTCATCAAGCGTATAGCGACAGGAGGGCCGGCAGCAATCTTCTCAGCCACAGCCATCGTAGCAGCACTTAATTCCTCTCTACTTACTACCTTTTTATTGAGAATACCTATCCTCACTGCTTCCTCAGCAGTCACAACATCACCGGTAAATAGTAGCTCCAGGGCTTTCCCCATTCCCATAGCTCGAGGGTATAGCCATGTAGCACCAAACCCTGGAAATAGTGCTATTTTTACATAGCCAGGTACAAAACGAGTATCCTCACATCCAATACGCATATCACAAGCCAGTGCCATATCAAACCCTGCCCCTACACATGCACCGTTAATCATAGCTATAGTGGGTTTCTCCATCTTTTGGAGGCCCAGCATTATCTTTCTAGCACCCCTAAAAGCGAATGACCGCCGAAGCCCATCTACATTGGGCCGGCCTAATTCCTCTTCCTCTGCTCCACCAGGCATGAGGTCTGTATCTGCTCCGGCACAAAAGGCTTTCCCTTCCCCGGTGAGGATTAACACTCGTACTTCGTCATCCTGGGCTACATCATCAATGGCTAACGGCAATTCCTCCATCATTTTTCGACTGATGGCATTCCTCTTATCAGGACGGTTCAAGGTAATTTGTCCAATGTGTCGCTCTTTCCTCAAAATAATAGTTTCAAAATCCATAACTACCTCCCCTTTATTATGCTTTCGCTGTGGTGTACAATTTTGACTTATCCGCATTATAGGGTAACCCTTTGAAAGAGTCAATCACTGTTCTGCGTTTTTAAACGTTCTCGGCTTACTTCCTTTGACGTTTGTAACCAAAGCTGGTAAGCTGGGAAACCCGAGGAGGATGTGGAATGCCTAACAATGTAACTATGGAGAAAATTGTTTCCTTATGTAAGCGAAGGGGCTTTATCTTCCCCAGCAGTGAGATATATGGTGGGCTAGCTAGCTGCTGGGATTATGGTCCTACGGGTGTGGAGCTAAAACGCAATATTAAAGATGCCTGGTGGAAAGCCATAGTTCAGGAGCGGGATGACGTGGTAGGCATAGATACCACTATTATGATGCACCCTAACATCTGGAAGGCCAGCGGCCATATTGATAGTTTCGCGGACACCATGGTAGAGTGTAAGTCCTGCCGTTTGAGATGGCGTGTTAGTGAGATTGCTTCGGAAAGGCAGGAGACAAGAAAAGAGGAGGCCCACCCCATTCCCCCCCTTACTTGGCAGGGGACGTGCCCCAAATGTGGTGGTGAGCTAAGTGAGCCTCGTATGTTTAATCTAATGTTTAAGACTTTTATGGGTCCTGTGGAGGAGGAGGCAAGCACTGTCTATCTTCGTCCTGAAACTGCCCAAGGCATGTTTGTTAATTTTGAGAACGTTGTTACCACTTCCAGGAAGAAGTTGCCTTTGGGCATTGCTCAAACAGGCAAATCTTTCCGTAACGAAATTACGCCGGGCAACTTTATTTTTAGAACCAGAGAATTTGAGCACATGGAACTGGAGTATTTTGTTAAGCCCGGGACTGATGAAGCTTGGTTTGATTACTGGGTCAAGGAGCGATTCAATTGGTATATCAAGTTGGGTATGAGAAAGGAGAATCTTCGCCTGCGCCAGCACGGCAAAGATGAGCTAGCTCACTATGCCAAGGGTTGCTACGATATTGAGTATCTGTTCCCTATGAGTTGGTCAGAGCTGGAGGGTGTAGCTAATCGAGGTGATTATGACCTGACTCAGCATGCCAAATATAGCGGTAGAGACCTTAGTTATTATGACAGTGAAGGCAGCGAGCGTTATATCCCTTATGTTATTGAGCCTTCGGCCGGCGTTGACCGCTCCATCTTAGCCTTTCTTATCGATGCCTACCATGAGGAGGAAGTTGAAGGGGGAACCAGAATAGTTTTGCGTCTTCACCCTTCTTTGGCTCCCATGAAAGTAGCTGTGTTACCTTTGAGCAAGAATGAAAAATTAACTCCTCTAGCCAAAGAGGTTTACAAGCAGCTATGCCCAAACTTTATGACCTATTACGATGATTCTCAAAGCATAGGGCGAAGGTATAGGCGTCAGGATGAAATTGGCACTCCGTTTTGCGTTACTATAGATTTCCAGTCTTTGGAAGATCACCAAGTTACCATTCGGGAAAGAGATAGCCTGGCACAGATTAGAATGCCCATAGAGGAGTTGGAGCAAACCTTAGAGGCTAAGCTTAAGGGTGAGCCCTTTGATACCTCTCCATTATGGGCAACACGGCAGAAATGAGAATCGTTCATTTTGCCGACCTTCCCACCTGGGGTGTGGAAACTTACGGTTACCTTGTCCCTAAGAGCGGATTATCCAGCCGTTTTAATAAACTCCTTAATGCCCCGGTT